>JASHYW010000555.1 GCA_030042885.1 Streptosporangiaceae bacterium
CGCCGCCGTCACCCGGGGCCAGGACCCGCAGCGCCTGGCTGGCCCGCTCGGCGGTCACCTGGCCGCGTAGCCCGTAGACCTCGGTGAACAGCCGGTACTCGTCGCGGTTGTGCCCGGCGATCAGGTCGACGGCCCGTGCCGCGCCTTGCGCCACCGCCCGCCACGGCGCGACGGGCAGCACCTCGCCGTCCACCACCGGCGAGAACGGCGTGGGGGTGAGCCCGACCGGTCCCCATCGTCGCGCGTGGTCGCGGGGAGGCACGGCGTCTGCGGCGGCCATCAGCCGGGCGGGCTCGGCCGCCGCGAAGGCCTCCGCGGTGGCGGGCAGGCCGGCCTGCGCCGCGATGGCGGCGGTCACGTCGGCGGCCAGGGCGGGCGAGAAGAACGTGCCGGGCACGCTCTGCGCGATGGCCCGGCGGAACAGGCCGGCCGCGTCCGGCATGACCAGCAGGGCCGCGACCGCCCCGGCCCCGGCCGACTCGCCGAAGACGGTCACCCGGTCCGGGTCGCCGCCGAACGCCGCGATGTTCTCCCGGACCCAGCGCAGCGCCGCGACCTGGTCCAGCAGCGCGCGGTTGGCCGGAACGCCCGGCAGGTAGGCGTAGCCCTCCACGCCGACCCGGTGGTTGAAGGTGACCAGCACCACGTTCTGCCGCGCCAGCTGCGTCCCGTCGTAGCCCGGCAGGCTGGATGCCCCGGCCCGATACGCGCCGCCGTAGATCCACACCATGACCGGCAGCCCGGCCGCGCCCGGGCCGGGCGAGAACACGTTGACGGTCAGCCAGTCATCCGGGTCGGTGCCGGGCGCTGGGGCCGGGGCCGGGGTCAGCGCGTAGCTGGACTGCGGTGGCGCCGGGCCGAACTCGGCCGCTTCCCGCACCCCGTCCCAGGGCCGCGCCGGGCGCGGCGCGGCGAACCGCAGGTCGCCCACTGGCGGCCGGGCGAACGGGATGCCGCGGAAGGCGGCGATGCCGCCCTGGGCCGCCTTGCGGCCGCGGACCAGGCCGCTGGCCGTGCGGACGACGGGCTCGGTCGGGTCCATGCGCGTGCCCCTTCTCCCCGGCGTGTGGCGCTTCCGGCCGGCCCGCATGCGCCCGGGTACAGTCAACCGCTTGACATCCTCCCCTACCTGTAGCGGGAGATTCCAGCTACTACGCCGATCGGAGTACTCGCACGACCTGACCTACTGGTCAGGAAATCGCGCCCACGGCGTGGGCGAAGGCCTCACTGCGGTCACGGTAATCCCGGAACTGCCCGAAGCTCGGCGCCGCCGGCGACAGCAGGACCACCCCGTCCGGCCGGGCCCACCGGAACCCGGCCGCGACGGCCGCCTCCAGGTCGGGGCAGTCTTTCGCGCCCGCGAAGGCGGGGGCTGACTGGGCCGGTGCCAGGTTCGCGGCGGCCTGCTCGAGCTGGGCGCGGATGCGGGGACCGCTCTCCGGGATGGTCAGGGCCAGGGTCGGCGCGGCCCGGGCGACCAGGCCAGCGGCCAGCGGCGCGTAGTCGATGCCCCGGTCGTGCCCGCCGACGATCAGCGCCACACGCTGGCCCTCGAACGCCTCCAGCGCGGCGAGCGTGGGCAGCACGTTGGTGGACAGGCTGTCGTCGACGAAGGTGACTCCGGCAACCGTCCGGATCGCCGTGAGCCTGCTGGGCAGCGGCTGGTAGCTCTCGGCCGCGGTGCGGAGCTTCGCGTCATCGGCGGCTCCGGGGACGCCGAGGGCGGTCAGGCAGCAGCGGGCGATCAGCGCGTTCCGCCGGTTGTGCCGCCCGAGCAGCCCGAGCGGCTCCATCCAGTCCGCGGCCGGATCATCGTCCGCGGACACCCACTCCACACGCGGCCCGAGCAGGCCTTCCCGCTGCCTGAGCAGGTCGCTGTCGCCGTTCGCCACGGTGAGTTCGGCGCCGGGCTGCGAGCACATGGACAGCTTGTCCCGGTAGTACTGCTCCACTCCGCCGTGCCAGTCGAGGTGGTCGGGGTGCAGCGAGGTGACCGCCACCACGGGCGGCGAGCAGCACAGGTCGGTGGCCTGGTAGCTGGACACCTCGATGACCCAGTAGTCGAAGTCGCCTTCGATGGCCGGGTCGTAGGGCACCACGCCGATGTTGCCGGCCACCAGGCACCGGTAGCCGAGCCCGGTCAGCAGGTGCCCGGTGACCGAGGCCGTGGTGCTCTTGCCCTTGGTGCCGGTCACGCACAAGATGCGCCGCAGGCCGGCCTGGTTCCGGCCGGCCAGCCACAAGCCCAGGCCGCCCACCACCGGGATGCTCAGCGCGGCCAGTTGAGCCACCTCGGGCCGGTACCTGCTCAGGCCTGGCGTCTTCACCACCACGTCGCACCGCTCCAGGGCGGCCAGCCCGCCGTCACCGGTGGCGAGCACCTGCCACCCGCTCGCGTCCGCGGGCGGGTGGTCATCCACCAGGACCGGCTCGACCCCCAGCGCCCGCAGCTTGCGCAGGTTCGCGTATCCCTCGCGGCCCAGGCCCCAGACACCGACCCGGGCGCCGGACAGGTCGGACCAGGACAGCTTCGGGCGGGAGCCGGTCATCGGTACCCGCGCGGGATGAAGTTCCCGCCGACCGGCCGGAACATGGCGGCCATGTCCTTCTCCGACGGAGCGTCAGGCCAGCTGGCGACCTCCGCGGCCAGCTCGGTGAGCAGGCCGCTGTCCGCGCGGTCGTCCCGGCGAGCGGCCAGCATGACCGCGGCCCGGCACTCGCTGACCTCGCCGACGCACTCGAACGGCTTGCGGCCCGCGCCGAGCAGCGCCCGGAACTTGCTGGCCAGGCCCGGATCGCCCAGCGGCTCGCCGGCCTGCCTGAAGATCCGCCGCAGCGCCTCGGGCGGCAGGAACGGGGCGAGGATCAGGTCGATGAAGCAGCACTTGTCGCACTGCCCGCACCAGTGATCGAAGCGGCGGGCCGGGTCGCTGTAAAAGGCCTTGTTGCAGCTGCGGAACGAGCCGTGATACGCCTCCAGGGCGGCGAACTGGCGGCCCACCCACAGCTCCGTGCGGTCCCTCAGCCAGGAGAAGTACTCCGGCATCGGCGCCGGGCCTTGGGCTAGCACGCCGCGGAAGGCCGCCTCGAAGGCATCGCTCTTGGAGTACTGGTGGTTCACCGGGCGGCCCCGGTACTCCAGCGTGGGAACGGACGCCGACCACTCGTTGGACATGACCACCGCGTCCCGGCCGGTGAGCACCGCGGCCAGCACCGCGATCGCGGACAGGATCCCGGTCACCGGCACGTGCCCGTTGAGGAAGCCGTGCTCGGCCGGGCGCAGCAGCTGCGAATCGATCTCTCGTCCGGCGCGCACCACGGGCAGCCCGGTGACCGCGGCCGACGCCTCGATCGCCTCGAACCGGTCGGCCGGCTTGTTCACCACGAACAGCGCGGCATCGGCGAGCCCGCGGACCCGCTCGGCCACCACGATCGAGTCGATCCCGCCGCCGAACGGCACCAGGGCCCCGGCGGGGGACGGGGGGGCGAGCAGCCCCCCCGTGAGCGGGGGGAGTATGGGGGGGGTCGTCCCCCCCGCGGCCAACACCGCCTCGAGGCGGAGAGGGGTCAGGTCCAGGGCGTTGCGGTAGGCGAACTCGCCCAGGCCGTGAAGGTAGAACGCGCGGAGGAAGGCCAGCTCGGTGTCGGTCAGGGCGGTCTGGCCGAAGTCGATGACCGGCGGCGCAGCCGTCTTGTAGTAGGACACGCCCGCCAGCAGGAACACCAGGCGGGCCGCGGCCCGGGCCGGCCCGCTGTGCCAGCCCGGGCCGGGCAGCAGCGTGACGCGCTCGGTGAACTCCCGGCCATCCAGCGAGTAACGGCAGGTCAGCAGGCCGCGCTCGGCATCGCTGTGGAACGACTCGTAGCGGAACACCCGCCCACGCTTGGGTGGGTGCGGCACCGTACCCGAAACAGCCATCGTGAAATGAATCCCCTAACCGTCGGGCCAGTCCAGCGCGCGCCTCGCGATCGAGGGACGTGCCGCCGCTGACCGACCTACCAAGGCTAATGGCCGCCTCCCCGTCACCGTGCCGTAGGAGCGGACGGCGGCCAGCGCGGGTATGTGATTTATCATGAGCTCGCAGCCGCCGGAGGTGCCGACGTGCCCGATGACCAGGTAACGCCACGTTAAGCGGCCAGCGTGGACCTTAACCAAGGGCTGGCTGACCTGGTAGCCGTGGCGCTGGTGGCTGCGCTTGCGCCGCTCGTGGTGGCTATTTTGCCAGGCCCGCGCATTCCTCAGGTGGTCATCTTCCTGCTCGGCGGCGTCCTGATCGGCCCGCACGTGCTCGGCCTGGCCGAGGCATCCAATATTCAGCTGCTGGCCAATATCGGACTGGGATTCTTGTTCCTGCTGGCCGGTTACGAGCTAGATCCGGCGCTGCTGCGGCAACGGCCCGGCAGGCTGGCCATCGCAGGCTGGCTGATCTCGGCGGTGATCGCCGTGGGAGTGGCAGCGGGGCTGACCGCGGCGGGGTACATCAAGGACTACGTGCCGGTCGGGTTGGCGCTGACCACCACGGCACTGGGCACGCTGCTGCCCATCCTGCGGGACCATGAAATGCTCACCGGCCGGTTCGGCCAGTACGTATACGCGGCGGGGGCAACCGGGGAACTCTTCCCGATCCTGATCATCGCGGTCTTCCTGACCCAGCGGGGCCATTTCGTCGCGCTCGCCTCGGTCGCCCTGGTCGGGCTGCTCGCCGTCGCCTTGTCCGCCGCGCCCTGGCTGGCCAGGAGCGGCACGGTGCAGCGGATCCTCCGGGAGGGCCAGGACGCGACCGGGCAGACCACGCTGCGCTGGGCGGTGGTCCTGCTGTTCGTGCTGCTCGCCATCGCGAGCCGGTTCGGCCTGGATGTCGTGCTCGGCGCCCTGCTGGCCGGGATGGTGCTGCGGGCCTGGACCCGCCGGTTCAACATGGACACCGAAGGGCTGGAGCGCAAGTTCGACGCGGTCGGCTACGGGGTCTTCATCCCGATCTTCTTCGTCTCCTCCGGCATGACCTTGGACCTGAAGGCGATCAGCCAGGACCCGCTGCGCCTGCTCATCTTCTTCGCGCTGCTGCTGATCGTCCGGGGCCTGCCCTCGCTGCTGGTCTACCGGCGTGTCCTCCCGGCCCGGCAGCGGATCGAGATGACCTTCATCACCGCCACCACGCTGCCGCTGCTGATCGCCCTGGCCGAGATCGGCCAGCGGGACGGGGTCATGCTTCCCGCCACTGCCGCCGCCATGGTGGGCGCGGGCGTGCTCTCGGTCCTGGTCTACCCCCTCATCGCAGTTGGGCTGCACCGGTCAGCGCCGGTCACCCCCGCTGATGCCGGGGTTGCCGCGATGGAAACGGCAGCCAGGGCCAGCGGACCACAGGAGAATCCTGGGGAGGAAAACTAGGGAGTTTCTCTAGGGATTTTGCTCTCGGCTCAAGCGACAGTGGATCCATCCACACGGAGCACCTGAGTTGAGATAAGGAGAAACCCGACATGAGCACTCAGACCTACACCCCGAACCAGCAGACCCCCTACCAGCAGGGCCGCGGCCCGTCCCGGTTCCGCACCCTGCCCGGAAGAGCCATGACGTTGTCACACCCATGGGTTCTGGCCGGGGGCGCGCAGCCGCGCGAGGAGGGCTAGCCGCCCGCACGGGCGGGCCGCACGGTCACTGAAGAAGGAGCCGTGGCTGGCGGGGTCTGTGGGGCCGGTGGGTAGATCTGTGACATGGATCTGGGCGTCGGGGACGCCGGCCTCGCGGAGGGTGAATCGGTTCGCGGCCCACAGGTCGAGCAGCCAGTGCCCGGCGACGGAGTCCGGGCGGAGGAAGGCGGCCGTGGCGGAGCCGAAGGCCCGGGTGACGGCCCGGTGCACGTCGACACCGACCTGGTAGCGGCCGGGCGCGATGGCGGGGCCGACTCCCGCGAGCACATCCGACGGACGTGAGCCGAGGGATTGCATCGCGGCGACCGCCGCCGCGCAAACCCCGGCGACGGTGCCGCGCCAGCCTGCGTGCACGCAGGCGAGCACTCCGGCTACCGGGTCGTGCAGCACGATGGGCACGCAGTCCGCGGTCAGGACGGCCAGCACCAGACCAGCAGACGTGGTGACCAGCGCGTCGACGTCGGGTACGGCGTCGTCGAGCGAGAACGCGCCGCTCCCCCGGTCCGCCTCGCCGACGATCCGCACTCCGGCGCCGTGCACCTGGCGGGCCAAGATGAAGTCGCCGGGGCGGACCCGGAGGGCAGCCGCGAGCCGACGCCGGTTCTCCAGGACCCTCGCCGGATCGTCGCCGACGCTCAGGCTCAGGTTCAGCGTTGCATACGGTCCGGATGACACACCGCCGCCCCGGGCCGTGACCGCTGCGTCCGCCCCGGACGCCTCCAGCGCCGGCCAGGTGAGCAGGCGCAGGGCCCCGGCCGGGCGGATCCTGGCCGGGCCGGCCGGAATGGCGCTGGCCGGGAGCGGCCGGGCGTGGGCTGCCATCGGGTGCGATCTTAGCGGCCCAGGGTGGCCGCCTGCCGGGCCGCGGCGACGATGGCGCCGGCGCTCTGCCTGATGTCCTCGCGGGTTGTGGCCCAGCCCGAGACGCTGATCCGCATGGCCGGGCGGTGCTGCCACATGGTCGGGCCGCACCAGCACGTTCCGTCCTGCTGGACGGCGGTGACCATGGCCATCGTCTGGTCATCGGTGGCAGCTCGCACGAGCACCTGGTTGAGCACGACGTCGTTCAGCACCTGCAGGCCCGCCTGCCGCAAGTAGCCGGCCATGGCCTGGGCATGGTCGCAGGTCCGCACGATGAGATCGGTCACGCCCTGCCTGCCCAGCGTGCGCAGGACCGCCCACACCTCGACCTGCCGGGCGCGCTGCGAGGCCTGCGGCGTGTGGTGCATGGCCTCGAAACCGGCATCGGGGGGCAGGTAGCCGGCCACCGAGGCGAAGCTCCGGCGGAGGTCCTCGGGCCGACGGACCAGGGCGATGCCGCAGTCATGGGGAACGTTGAGCCATTTGTGCCCGTCGGTCGCCCACGAGTCGGCGTCGGCCAGGCCGGCGGTCAATTCAGAACGCGAGGGATCGGCCAGCGCCCACAGCCCGAACGCCCCATCGACATGCACCCACGCCCCGCGCTGCCGGGCCCAGTCCACGACGCCGGGAAAGGGATCGAACGCCCCGGTGTTAACCTCGCCCGCCTGCACGCAGATCACCGCCGGGCCGGCCACGTCCGGGGGGAGGCAGTCGGACCGCATCCGTCCCTGATCATCGGCCGGCACCCGGCGGACCCGCTCCCGGCCGAGCCCGATCAGCCCGAGGGCCTTGATCAGCGCGGCGTGAGCCTTATCCCCGACCACCACGGTCAGCTCCGGCGCCCCGAACAGCCCGTCGGCCTGCACGTCCCAGCCAGCCCTGGCCAGCTGCTGATCGCGAGCAGCGGTAAGCGCCGCCGCGTTGGCCATGGCCGCCCCCGTCACGAACACCGCGGCGGTGCCCGCTGGCAGGCCGAGAAGCTCACCGAGCCACCCGGTCACCACCTCGTGCAGGCGGGCCGCAACCGGCGACATCACCGGCAGCGCCGCGTTCTGATCCCACGCCGTCGCCAGCCAGCCCGCGGCCAGCGCGACCGGGTAGCAGCCGCCGATGACGAACCCGAAGTACCGGCCGCCCGCGCTGGCCATGGTCGCCGGAGATCCCGCCTCGTCCAGCAGCGCCAGCGTGGCGGCCGCATCCCCCGTCACCTCTGGCAGAGACTCATCAAAACACGCAAGCCCGGCCAACGCGGCGCCGTCCGGGGCCACCGGGCGTTCATCGAGGGTGGCGAGGTAGCGCCCGGCGCGTCCGGCTACCTCAGTCAATAGCGCCTGGACGTCAGCGCTGGCCATACAGGACATGACCAACAGTCTGGCAGCCCGGAGCCGCGCACTGCTGTGAGACGAAGGCGGGCACAAACGTCACCATGCAGACACCGCCGTTGCCGGCCAGCCGGGCCAGCACGTCGTCGGGCACGTTGCGGGGGGTGTCGCAGACCGCGCGGGCCGAGGAGTGCGAGAAGATGACCGGCACCGCGGCGGCCTCCATCGCGTCGTGCTTCCCCGGCCCGCCCCGCCCCCGCCGACCCGCACCAGGCCAGCCCGGACCCGGCCCCCACGACCCGCCACCGCCACGACGGCCGCCGCCGCCACGACCACGCGGACCCACCCGCTAACCAGAACCTGGACAAAGGGTCCCCCGCGCCCCCTTGCGCGCATGAGAACGTGATGTCTGTGTCATCAGTCCCGGATCACTCGCGCAGGTACATTTCGCCGCTGACCAGGGCGTTCGGCTCCGTCGGGGCCGACCGATCGGCCGGCAAGTCTAAGCGTCCGGCCCATCTGCCAGGTCACCGTCCGGCACAGTTGCCGGCACGAACACCGGCTGACATGCGATGTCATGTCGTGATCACCTCTCCTGATGTCGGTTGGCCGACCCACGCGGCGAGCGGGAGTGCCGCCCGCGCGCAGGACGGTGCCGCCTGGCCCCGGGTCGGTTCATGGGCAGGCGGAAATCTTCCAGGAAAACGGGTCGGGCACCCGGGGTGTTAGTGGCCTATTTATCTGCACATAGGAATCATGATCGACGGCAGCGCTCTTTGCGCGGCTCTAGCTGTCACGGAGCGTGACTGACCCGGTTGGCCTGACTGTGGCCAAACCGTTCCTCCCTGCCGAATCTTTGTCGCTGATAGCCTCGCTGCGTGCCTGCGGGGATGAATACAGATCATCCAGTTCGGCGCACCTGCACTTGTAGCCGGTAAGACGCCGCCGCGAGGCAGCTGGTCGCGTGATTATCGGTCGGTCAGCGGCAGGCAGCAGCACCCGGCGGAGCGTGGGCGGAGCCTGCTGCGCTGCCGGGCACCCTAGTTTCGTGTCTGGCGGATCGGACGTGCGTTGCGCGCCGGAGGCACGTGGTGGAGCGTGGTAGGCGGCTCGAAGGCCTGGTCACGGGGTGGATAGCCCTTGCGCGATGCGTTCGGCGACCACGATCGTGGACAGGTAGGTGTTCGCGGCGGGGATGGCCGGCATCACCGATGCGTCCGCCACCCACAGCCCGCCGACCCCGTGAACGGCCCCGCGGACGTCGACGACGGCGCCGTCGCCGGGGTCGGGGCCCATCGCGCAGGTTCCCACCG
>JASHYW010000556.1 GCA_030042885.1 Streptosporangiaceae bacterium
GCCCAGGCTGAGCTGGAGGTACTGGGTCAGCACGAACAGCGCGCCGAACAGCCCGAACATGACCAGGCCGACGGAGCAGACCGCGGCCGAGAACCTCCTGCGGCGGAAGAACGCGATGTTCAGCATCGGATGCGAGCTGGCCCGCTCCCAGGCGACGAAGGCGGCCAGCACGGCCAGGCCGCCGACGCCCGCACCGATCACCCGGGGCGATGACCAGCCGCGCACCGGCGCCTCGATCAGCGACCACAGCACCAGGCCGAGGCCGGCGATGGACATCAGCGCGCCCACCACGTCCGGCGGGAGCGCGGCCGGGTTCTTCGATTCCGGGATCAGCGGCAGGGCGCACGCCGCACCGAGCACGGCGATCGGCACGTTGATCAGGAACACCGACCCCCACCAGAAGTTGGCCAGCAGCACGCCGCCGACGATCGGGCCGAGCGCGATACCCAGCCCGGTGGTGCCGGCCCAGACGCCGATCGCGCGCTGGCGCTCCCCGGGGTCGCGGAATATGTCGGTGATGATGGACAGCGTCGAGGGCATCATCATGGCCCCGCCGATGCCCATGCTGGCCCGGGCGGCGATCAGCATGCCCACCGAACCGGAGAACGCCGCCCAGGTCGAGCCCGCGGCGAAGGCCATCAGGCCCGCTAGGAAAACTCGCTTGCGGCCGACCCGGTCCGCCAGGCTGCCCCCGACCAGGAGCAGGCCGGCGAACACCATGATGTAGGCGTCGACGATCCACTGGAGCTCGGTCGTGGTGGCGTGCAAGTCGCGCACCAGGGTGGGCAACGCGACGTTGAGCACCGTGTTGTCCAGTGAGGTCATCAGCAGCGAGACGCACAGCACGGCCAGGGCTAGCCACCGCGCGGGTGACGGCGCGCCTGCTTGCGGTTGCGCCGCGGGGATGTTGCGGATCTGCGTAGTCATGACATCAGCCGATGCCACGGCGACTGCGACGACCAGAGCCCAAAGGCCGGGCTAAAGTCCCTTTCGGGTGATCATCCGCAGGTTGCTGCTGGCGTGGCGTGGGGGTCCAGGGGGTTCAGGCGGCCGCCCGCGTGGGTTCGCTGCACATGATCACCACCGGGCAGTGCGCGTGATGCACGCAGTGCCGGCCGACGGAGCCGAGGAACGCGTCGGCGACGGCTCCATGACCGCGGTTGCCGATGACCAGCAGGTCCGCGCCGGCCGAGACATCCAGCAGAACCTCGGCCGGATGGCCGTTGACGATCTGGCCGGTGACCCGGTGACGGTCGGCTGGCTCGACTTCCTCGCTGATCACCGCGTCGAGGGTCTTCCGCGCGTCCTCCTCGACGTCCCCCGCCTCTTCCACGTAGACCGGCGTCCAGGCATAGCCCTGGAACCCCATCGGAACGTGCCAGGCCATGACGGCGTCCACGGTGCCGCCGGTGAGGACCGCCTGCCTGACGGCCCAGCGAAGAGCCGCTCGCGATGACGGAGAACCATCCACCCCGACCACGATCCGTGGAGCGTTCTTCGTGATGCCCGCTACCATCCCGGTCAGATCCTTCCGCGCCATTCCCCCTGTTCTCCACTGACCAGCTTCTGCCGCCGGGTATGGCTTACCCAGGGCCTTTTCTCCTGGCCGGCTGACGACCAAAGTCCCCCGCGGCAAGGGCCGCTTCGTCCTGGTTCTTCGTAGCGCGGCGACGCGAAAGTGAAGGCGGGAACTTAAGGCCGTCTGGAGAACGAACTCTGAGCCCGGAGGACGCGATCATGTACGACAGGATTCTGCTGGCGGTGGACCATTCTGAAATGTCCAAACGGGCGGTCGCCGCAGCCCGTGACCTGGCCAAACTGTCCGACGGTGAAGTATGGGTCCTGCACCTGAGGGAACGTGAGACCGGGGTCAGGAAAGTGTCCATGATGGATGAAACCGTGGCCGACGCCAACGCCGTGGTCGTGGCGGCGCTGGAGGTACTCACGACGGCTGGCGTGAAAGCCCGGGGCGAGGTCAGGAACACGACGTACGGCTATGCCGCGCGCGAGATCGCGGGCGACGCGAAAGACCATGACGCCGACGTTATCGTGATGGGCTCACATGGCCGCGGCGACCTGGCCGGCCTTGTTCTGGGCAGCACGGTGCACAAGGTCATTCACCTGGCTGACCGGCCGGTGCTGGTCATCCGTTAGATCGGCTGTAGGACCTTGGGCATCTCAGGCAGTGATCTTGGTCTCTTCCGGCCAGGGACCGTCCCGGCCACGTTAAAGATATGAACGCGAGATTTCTGCACCCCTCGGCTCGAGGCGATACCACCGCGGCCCAGACCGCACCCGGCGGTGCGGCTTCCGCGATCTCGGCGTCGGCCGACCCGGTCGGCCGGGCCTGCTGCTGCCCGGCCAATGCGGTCGTCCGCGTCATCATGCCGCCGACTGCCGCCCGGCCCCGCGAGACAGAACTGCTGCTGTGCGGCCACCACTACCGCGTCTCACGGCGCGCCCTCGCCGCCGCCCACGCCACCGTGCGCCAGCTCCCTGGAACACCGGCCGACACCGCGGCCTGGATCGATGTCCGCCAGTACGCCTCCGCCGCTCCGGTTAGCTGACCACGGCGACCAGCGAAGGCCCGGGGCCTGGGACCCAGCGGGCTGGCATAACGCGGGCTTGCCGCGCATGATCACGACCGGGCACGGCGCGTGATGCGCACAGAACTGGCTGACGGATCCCAGCACCGCGCCGACGTGCCCGCCGTGTCCCCGGCAGCCCACCACAAGCAGGTCGGCTCCTTCGGCCGCGTCGACCAGGACCTGCCCAGCTGGTCCTTCCACCACGCGCGGGCAGACCTGGATGTCGGGGTCGATGGCGTACATCTGGGCGATCGCCTGACACAGGACGTCGCGCCCGTCTTCCTGGTAGTCGGGCATGTCGGCGGCCGACAGCCAGCCGGTGCCGACCGGAACATGCCAGGCCGTCACCGCCTCCACTACGGCCCCGGTCAGCCTCGCCTGGTGGATGGCCCAGCGCAGCGCGGCCATGGATGGCTCGAAGCCGTCTACCCCGACCACGATGCGCGGGCGCTCAGTAGTGTGTCCGCTGTCCATCGGACCCTCCTTACCTCCTGCTGATGGCCGCCGACGCCAGGCGGCCCTGGTTCCTGATGGCCGCGATCCGGTCGCGGGCGGCGCGAGGATCGAGGGGCGGTAGGCCGGCCTGGCGTTCATGGTTCCTGCAGCACGGCAAGTCCGGGCAGGGTCTTGCCCTCGATGAACTCCAGGCTGGCACCGCCGCCGGTGGAGACGTATCCGAACGCGCTCTCGGGGAAGCCGAGCGCACGGATGGCGGCCCCGGTGTCGCCGCCGCCGATCAGGGTGAACGCGCCGCTGCCGGTCAGCGCCGAGGCGACCGCGCTGGTGCCGCCGGCGTACGGCGCCAGCTCGAAGACGCCCATCGGGCCGTTCCAGAAGACCGTGCTGGCCTCGCGGATGCTGGCCGCGAACGACCTGGCCGTCTCCGGTCCGATGTCCAGGCCCATCTGGTCGGCCGGGATGGCGTCGGCCGCCACGACCTGGTGCGGCGTGCCGGCGGCGCGTTCGGGCGCCACGATGACGTCAGAGGGCAGCACGATCGCCACGCCTGCCCGCGCGGCCTGGGCGAGGTAGCCCCTGGCCAGTTCGACCTGGCCGGCCTCCAGTAGGGACGTTCCCACCTTGTGGCCCTGGGCGACCAGGAACGGGAAGGCCATGGCCCCGCCGATGAGGATGCGGTCGGCCGCGCTGATCAGGCTGCCGATCGCTTCGAACTTGTCTGCCACCTTCGCGCCGCCGAGCACCACCACATACGGGTGGCGGATGTCCGCGGTCAGCCGGCTGAGCGCAGCGACCTCGGCCTGGACCAGGTAGCCGGCGGCGTGCGGCAGGCGCAGAGGCACGTCATAGACGCTGGCGTGCTTGCGGTGCACCGCGCCGAACCCGTCCGCCACATAGAGGTCGGCCAGGGCGGCGAGCCGGTCGGCGAACGCGCCACGCTGCGCGTCGTCCTTGCTGGTCTCGCCCGCCTCGAACCGCAGGTTCTCCAGCATGACCAGGCCGCCGGGGCGCAGCGCGGCCACTGCCGCCCGCGCGGACGGACCGACGGTATCGGCGGCCAGCTCCACCGGGCGGCCGAGCAGCTCGCTCAGCCGGGCCGCGACCGGGGCCAGCGAGTACTTGGGGTCGGGCTCGCCCTTGGGACGGCCGAGGTGAGCGCAGACGATCACCCCGGCGCCGCGGTCGAGCAGCGCGGTCAGGGTGGTCAGGGCGGCCAGGATCCGGCCGTCATCGGTGACGCGGCCGCCATCGACCGGCACGTTGAGGTCATCGCGCACCAGGACCCGCTGGCCCGCGACCGCCAGGTCATCGATCGTCTTCATCATCATCAGATCTCCTTCGGGCCAGGCGGCTGTCACCTGCCTCCATGGCTAGCCTGGTGCCGTCATCGGCCGGCCGTCAGGGTCATACGCCGCTGCGGCGGGGGACCTTCGTCCGGTATGCCCTGGGCGCCGAGACCGGCCGCAGCCGAGCACGGACGGGTCAGGACCGCGCCAGGGCGAGGCGGGATGGATGAGAAGGCTCCTGGCCAGGTCAGTGCGCGACCGCCGAGTAGCCGGAACGGGAGATGAGCCTGATCCTGGTGGCTTGCAGCCGCTTGGCGAGTACCCGGGTGATCCGCTGGTTGAGCTCGTAGCCGAGCCCGGGATCGGCCGCGCAGGCCTGCCGCACGGCTGGCGCGTCGAACTCAAAGGCCTCCACGGCGGTGGCGGCCACGGCACCGAACGCCCATTTGAACGGCGGGAACAGCCACGACCAGCCGAGCAGGTCGCCCATGCCGATGGTCTCGATGACCACCGGTCCCTCTCCGGGAATCTGCAGGTCCACGGACACGTGGCCGGACTGGATCAGCCAGAAGCGGGTGGCGTTGCCGCCGTCCTCGAAGAGCCGGTGCCTGGCCGGGAACGTGACGTCCGAGGCGACCCCGGCGAGCACGTCCAGCTGGTCATGGGACATGCCGTGCAAGAACGGATGCGCGGCCAGGGCCGCCGCAGTCACCTCGATCATGATTCATCACCTCGTACAGGGTCACCTTCAGCCTCGCACCGTCGCGTACCGCGGGCCAGGGACGTAGGTCACTCGCCATTCAGGACGATGGGCCGCGGCGGTTCCGGCCCGAGCGCGGCATCGTGCGATGGACCAACGTCCCGGCCGGACGTGCCGGAGGCCACTCGCCGGGCGGCTGCAGGCCGCTGAGGCTGACGGTATGAGGAGCGACAGCCCCGCATGACAGCTGGCAGAACCGAGGAGGTGAAGCGGCGTCCGTGGCCTGGGCCCCGTCGGTTCGCGGCGCCGCGATCCCGATGAGCGTTAGTTACGTACCCAGGCAGGTACCAGGGGAGCCCAGTCGGCCGGACCAGCACGAGGCATGGACCTGGCCGTCGCCGCCCGACCCGGGTGACCTGAGCAAGCGGGTCGCGCGGCGGCGTGCGGAACTGGGGTTGAGCAGGGCACAGGTGGCCGCCCGTGCCGGGTTGAGCCTGCGGTACGTGGAGTACCTGGAGAGATATCCGGCCCGGCCAGAGGGCGCGGCACTGCGCAGGCTCGCCGCCGCGCTGCAGACGACCCCGGCCGCACTGCTCGGAGCCGGGGCGCAGCTGCCGCCGGCGCCCGGGCGCTCGGCCCGGCCTCCCGTCGTCACCAAGCTGCTTCCGACCGAGTGCCGCCGGCTGATCGCGCCGGGCGGCATCGGGCGGATCGCGTTCGGCACGGCCTCGGGTCCGGTCGTGCTTCCGGTCAATTTCGCCGTGGTGGCGGGCACCATCGTCATCAGGACCAGCGAAGGCAGCATGATCGAGGGCCACGCGGATGATCAGGTGGCGTTCGAGGTCGATCACATCGACGAGGCGCTGTGCCAGGGCTGGAGCGTGCTCGTGCGCGGGTCGGCCCACCGCGTCGCGCACCCGGCCGAACTCCATCACGTGCAGCGGAACACCACCGTCTGGCCCTGGCCAGGCGGTGATCGCGACGTGTACGTCCGCATCATCCCGGACCGGATCACCGGCCGCCGGATCGAGAACACCTGACCCCGGATAGCCAAGCGGGGCCGCCCATCGGGCGGCCTCGCCTTGTGCTACGGGGACGCGGCCTACAGGCCCGGCTTACAGGCCCGGCTTACAGGCCCGGCTTACAGGCGCCCGCCGACGAGAGCGGCCAGGTCGGCCAGCCGGCAGGTGTAGCCCCACTCGTTGTCGTACCAGCCGAACACCTTGACCAGCCGGCCGGAGGCCTGGGTGAGCTCGGAGTCGAACACGCACGACGCGGAGTCGCCGATGACGTCGCGCGAGACGATGGGATCGGTGCTGTACCGCAGGATGCCCGCCAGCGGCCCGGACGCCGCGGCGGCGGCGAACGCCTCGTTCACCTCCGCGGAGGTGACGTCCTGGCTGAGCACGACCGCGAGGTCGGTGAGGGAACCGTCTTCCACGGGAACCCGGACGGCCACCCCGTCCAGCTTCCCGGCCAGGGCGGGGATGACCTCGCCGGTGGCGCGGGCCGCGCCGGTCGTGGTCGGCACGATGCTGACCGCCGCCGACCGGGCGCGCCGCAGGTCCTTGTGCGGCCCGTCGAGCAGCATCTGGTCACCGGTATAGGCGTGCACGGTGGTCATGAAACCCTGCTCCACGCCGAACGCATCGTGCAGCACCTTGACCATCGGGGCCACGCAGTTGGTGGTGCAGGACGCGTTGGAGACCACGTCATGCCGCGCCGGGTCGTAGGCGCCGTCGTTGACCCCGATCACGACCGTGAGGTCGACACCCTTGCCCGGTGCCGAGATCAGCACCTTGCGCGCGCCGCCCTTGAGGTGCAGCGCCGCGCCGTCGCGGGAACGGAACTTGCCGGTGGACTCAACGACCACGTCCGCGCCCAGCTTCCTCCAGTCGATCCCCGCAGGGTCCCGCTCGGACAGCACGGCGATGGGGGTCCCCGCGACGATCAGCGAATCGCCGGTGTAGTCGACGGTGCGGCCCAGCCGCCCGTAGGTGGAGTCGAAGGTCAGCAGGTGCGCCAGCGTCCGGGCGTCGGTGATGTCGTTGACCGCCACCACCTCCAGGTCGGTGCGCTCCAGCGCCAGGCGCGCGAAGCAGCGCCCGATTCGCCCGAAGCCGTTGATTCCCACTCTGGTAGTCATCTGAGCTTCCTCCTCATAGGTGCTTCCATGGCTAGCCTGGGCCCGAAGGCCATGGGCATCTAGCGCCAATGGGCACGTAACCGCAGGACCATCGGCCCTGGCCGAACCGCCGACGGCAGTAAATGGTGAAATGTGGAGACCGTGGTGATCTGGTGAGGTGACACGATGCATCCCCGGAGTACCCGGCTGGGCCGGTGGCTGCGCAGATGGCGCCCTGACCATAACCCGCTGCGGCGCCGCTCCGACCGGGTCGAGACTGCCGCACTCGGCGTGCTGCTGGTGGCGTTCCTGGCCGGGGCCCCGCTCGTGGCGCACGCCGCGGCCAGCTGGACCTACGTCACGTCGGCGCGGGAAGCGCACGCCCAGCAGGCCGCCCTGCACCAGGTCCCGGCAACGCTCCTGGAAACGGCGCAGCCAGTCGGCGTGTACAGCGCCGAGGCCAACGCCCGGTGGCGGGCACCGGACGGGCACATCATCACCGGCCAGGTGTCCGTGCCCGTCGGCAGCGCCGCAGGCAGCACGGTCATGGTGTGGACCAACCAGGCCGGCCAGCTCACCGCTGCCCCGCTGAACGCCGGCCAGATCGCCAGCCGGGCCGACCTGTCCGAGGTGCTCTCCGTGGCCGGCCTCGCCGTCGTGCTGATCGTCATCGGCGCGCTGGTCCACTGGGCGCTGGACCGGCGCAGGCTCGCCGCGTGGGACGCGGACTGGCTGGTGACCGGGCCGCGCTGGAGCCCACGGCCCTAAGGACGGCCCGAAGGCAGTGACTGAGGTCCCGGTAAGCCGGTGACATCTGGCCGTGCCGTAGCCGCGCAAGCGGCGGAACACTCACGGATAGCAGATGCGTCAGCATGCCGGGTCCGGGATGGCCCGGCCCCTAGAGGAGGCATTACCATGCGCCGCAACTCTCATTTCACGTTCGCCATGGCAGGATTCGCCGTCGCGGTGGTCCTGGCCGTGGCGGGCGGCCTGCTGCTGTGGGGTTCCACCTACGCGCACAACACCGTGCAGAGCCAGCTCGCCGCCCAGCAGATCTACTTCCCGCCGGCGTCGGCGTTCGCGCACCCCAAGGCGGGCACTGAGATCACCCCGAGCATGATCCCGTCGGTCTCCCAGTACGCCGGGCAGCAGCTGCTGACCGGGCAGCAGGCCGAGGCCTACGCTGACCACTTCATCGCCGTGCACCTGTCCGAGATCGGCGGCGGCAAGACCTACGCCCAGCTGTCGACCGAAGCGCTCGCGCAGCCGAACAACACCACGCTGGCCAACCAGGTCGC
>JASHYW010000011.1 GCA_030042885.1 Streptosporangiaceae bacterium
AGCTGGACGGCTAGCCGGCGACAGCGGCCGCGATCTCCGCGGCACAGCCCCAGGACAAGGAGATGCCGGCGCCGCCGTGCCCATAGTTGTGCCACAGTACGCCCCCGCCGAGCGGCTCAGGCTCCAGCCGCACCTCGGGGCGGACCGGGCGCAGCCCGACGCGATGCCCCAGGATCGCCACCCCGCGCAGCCGGGGATCGATCTCGGCACATCGAGCCACGATCCGCTCGGCTATATCGGCTCTCGGGTCCTGATCCCAGTCGCCTTCCTCGTTGGTGCCGCCGAGCAGGACGGTGTCACCGTGCGGGAACATGTACACGATCCAGGGCGGTTCTTCGTCCCGGTTGATGAAGAACTCCTCGATGCCGGGGTTCGCCGCCAGGACCACCTGGCCGCGGACCGGAATCACCGCCGGGTCGGGCACCAGGTCATGAGCGGCAACGCCGGAGCAGTTGACCACGACCGGGGCCACGCCGGCCAGCTCGGCCAGCGACCCGACCGGCGACACCTCCAGGGCGCCCCCCGCCCACTCGAACCTGGCCCTCAGGTAGTCGAGGTAAACGGGCATGGTGGCAACCGGCGCGGTGTAGCGCCAGCCGTGGGTGAAGCCGGCAGGCAGCTCGGACCTGTCGCACCGCCGCAGCCTGGGTAGCAGCTCGGTCCAGTAGTAGGGCCTGAGCGGGGCACGGGAGACCTCCCGGCCGCTGACCATCCGCACTCCGGTGCCCGGCTCGGCCGCGAGCTTGGTCAGCACCTCAAGCCCGGTCCGGCCCCACTCGAGGACACGGTCCCGCGGCCCGACCCGGACCAAGCCCCAGACCGCCCCGGCCGTGGCCGAGGTGGTCCGCTCCGGCGGGGCCGCCGTCCTGATGGTCACGCCGAGCCCGGCCTCGGCCAGGCAGATCCCTGTCGTCAGGCCGCTGACCCCGGCCCCGATCACCAGAACGTCCATCCTCCGACCGTATCCTTTGCGCGGGAATATCCAAGGGAGGATCAGGATCGGCGAGCTGCCCGACGCGCAGACCGTCCTGTCCGCGGTCCACGACGAGAACGGCGGGTTCTTCGACCGCGTGCCGCCCGTCACCGCGCCGCCAGGGACGGCGGGGCAGTGGCTGACCGCCACGACACTGCCCGCGGCAGCGGAGGAGATCACCGGTCCCGTCGGGCTCGGCTTCCGCACCCCGCTGCCCACGGCCAACTCGATGCCGGCACAGGAGACCACCCCGAAGCGCCCGCCCGTGACGTCGGCGTCCCTGACCCCCTGACTAGCAGGGTCAGATGCGGGTCCAGGCCTCGGTGAGGACCGCGCGCAGGATGCGCTCGATCTCGTCGAAGTGCTCCTGCCCGCAGATGAGCGGCGGGGCGAGCTGGATGACCGGGTCGCCGCGGTCGTCCGCGCGGCATACCAGCCCGGCGTCGAACAGCGCGTGGGACAAGAACCCGCGCAGCAGCCGCTCCGACTCGTCGCTGGTGAACGTCTCGCGGGTGACCTTGTCCTTGACCATCTCGATGCCGTAGAAGTACCCGGCGCCGCGGACGTCGCCGACGATCGGCAGGTCATAGAGCTTCTCCAGGGTGGAGCGGAACGCGCCCTCGTTCGCCCGGACGTTCCCCAGCAGGTCTTCCTTCTCGAAGACGTCCAGGTTAGCCAACGCCACCGCGGCCGATACCGGGTGCCCGGCGAACGTGATGCCGTGCAGGAACGTGGCGGTCCCCTCGGTGAACGGCTCGATCAGCGTGTCGCTGACGAGCATTCCGCCCATCGGGGAATACCCGGACGTCACCCCCTTGGCGATGGTGATGATGTCCGGCTGATACCCGTACCGCTGGGAGCCGAAGTAGTAGCCGAGCCTGCCGAAGGCGCAGATCACCTCGTCGGAGACCAGCAGGACGTGGTACCGGTCGCAGATGTCCCTGACCCGCTCGAAGTACCCGGGCGGCGGCGGGAAACAGCCGCCGGAGTTCTGCACCGGCTCGAGGAAGACCGCCGCGACCGATTCCGGGCCCTCGCGCAGGATCGCCCGCTCGATCTCGTCCGCGGCCCACTGCCCGAACTGCACCTCGTCGCCGGCCAGGAAGTCCGGCGCCCGGTAGAAGTTGGTGTTCGGGACCCGCACACCGCCGGGCAGCAGCGGCTCGAACGGATGCTTGATATCGGCCAGGCCGGTGACGGCGAGCGCCCCCATGGACGTCCCGTGGTAGGCGATGTCACGGCTGATCACCTTGTACTTGCCGGGGTGACCGGTCAGCTTGAAGTATTGCTTGGCCAGCTTCCATGCCGATTCGACGGCCTCCGAGCCGCTGGTCGTGAAGAAGACCCGGTTCAGGTCACCCGGGGCCAGGTCGGCCAGCCGCTGCGCCAGCTCGATGGCCTTGGGATGGGCGTAGGACCACAGCGGGAAGTACGCAAGCTCGGCCGCCTGACGTGCGCCCGCTTCGGCGATCTCCTGACGGCCATGGCCGACCTGGGTCACGAACAGTGCGGACAGCCCGTCGAGGTAACGCTTGCCATGCTGGTCGAAGACATAGGCGCCGGAGCCGCGCACGATCACGGGGACGTCGGCCTCTTCGTAGGCGGACATCCGGGTGAAGTGCAGCCACAGGTTGCGCTTAGCGGCTTCCTGTACGGTGTCGATGGCATCGTAGGAGGAGGTCATCTCGTTCCCCATGAGTAGGTTTGCTTGCGGAGCTTGAGGTAGACGAACGTCTCAGTGCTCGTGACGTACGGTACCGCGCGGACCCGGCCCAGGATTTCCAGCAGCTGTTCATCGTCTTCGCAGACCACCTCGGCCAGCACGTCGAACGATCCGGCGGTGATGACGACGTAGTCAATTTCATCCATGTCGGCCAGCTGGCCGGCCACTTTCTCGAGGTCACCGTCGGTCTTGATAGCGATCATGGCCTGGCGCCTGAAGCCCAGCGTCAGCGGATCGGTAACCGCGACGATCTGCATGACGCCGGCGTCCTGCAGACGCTGGACCCGCTGCCGCACGGCCGCCTCGGACAGCCCCACCGCCTTGCCGATCGCGGCGTAGGACCGTCGGCCCTCTTGCTGCAGCTGCTCGATGATCTGCTTGGAGATATCGTCGGGTACGACACCACCAGGACCGTGGGTCGGGAGCGCCCTCGGGCTGCGAGCCATGCGGTCGCCTCCTTCTCCCGGACACGGTGTGATGTCCGCCTATGAGTCAACTGATTTCGTAGTTCTATGTAAAGATAGCAACTGATTCACTTGTGGAGATAGTCCATCTCTGCGAAGCTCGTCATTGGGTCACCGAGGGGCTATCACCCGCCGTGGGCTGAGACACTCCGACCGATGGAGGGATCGATATGACGGACCGCACGCTGCAGAACTTCGTGAACGGCAAGTTCACCGACGCCACCGAAGGGCGGACCAGCGATGTGATCGATCCCAGTACCGGCGAGGTTTACGCCCACGCGCCGGTATCGGGCAGGCAGGACGTGGACGCCGCGATGCAGGCCGCAGCGAACGCGTTCGAGGGGTGGCGGGACAGTACCCCGTCCGAGCGCAGCCTGGCCCTGTTCAGGATCGCCGACGCGATCGAGCAGCGCGCCGACGAGATCGTCGAGGC
>JASHYW010000557.1 GCA_030042885.1 Streptosporangiaceae bacterium
CCCATAGTAGCCGTCGGCTCGCACCGAAACGGGTATTACCGCCCAATGGCCCGTTCCAACGGGTTAGCCGTCACTCACGGTTACCAGCGACCGCCGTAGCCTACCCGGCAGGCCAGCATGCAGATGAACACGAACGACAGCGCCGCGGCAAGCTCCGGCGATCCGACCGCCGCCTCGATGAGGATCCAGACGAACAAGATGGGCAGCAGGTGGCCCAGGGGACTATTACGCCTGGCCTGCTGCTGCATGCGCGCGGGCGGCACCGCCTGCGGCTGGCCAGCTTGCCACTGGCGGTTGAGGTCCGTGCCGAGCAGCGGCTCAGCCGGGAGGTCGGCCGTCAGCTCACGGAGGTCGGCCCACGTCTTCGCCGCATAGGCGGCCGACGTGCGCTCGGTGAATTCGTCAAGCGTCAGCCGCCCGTCCGTGTACGCGTCGCGCAGGACATCGACGACGCTCTCCCGCTCCTGGTCAGACGCGCGGATCGGCCGGTCGGTCATCGGCGGACACCCCTAGACCCTTCCGTGTGTTCCCTTCGATCTTACCCAGGCTCTTACGAAGCATCCCGGCCGGGATTTACCGGACTGGCCGCGAAGTGGAGTGCCGTGGAGTGCCGCACGCCGCGGCACTGTGGGGCGGCAACAAAAGGGTTACGAAAAGTGAGAGGTTTTGGGTCTCGCACCCCGGCCCACGTCGCGTTACGCTGTTGGCGAATCTTTCATCTGGTCAATCTGGGTCAGATGTGACCTGGGAAGGGTTTTGGCGCGAGAGACGGCGTCTTTCACGCCAGGCACGCAGGTAACGCCGGGCATCCGCCCTCCCGGCTGCCGCCGGGGCACACCGGAACGGGGCGGGCCGTTCCTTCATTAGGAGGGATCCTTTTGAGCGTCAGCGAAGACCGCACAGTCCAGCCCAGTGCCACCGCACCCGCACCCCCATCAGGCATCGCCGATCCCGCCCCGCTCGGGCTCGCCGGCTTTGCCGCCACCACCTTCCTGCTGTCCGCCGCCAATGCCGGCTGGATGACCAAGGCCACCACCTTGGCGTTCATAGGCTACGCCTTCACCTACGGGGGACTCGCCCAGTTTCTGGCCGGCATGTGGGAGTTCCGCAACCGCAACGTGTTCGGCGCCACCGCCTTCAGCACGTACGGCGCCTTCTGGATGGGCCTCGGCCTGTGGGTCCTGCTCGTGGCGCTCAGGCCACCCTTCGCCGTCCTGACCCTGGCGCTCACCCATGACAAGGCCTGGATCCTGCTCACGTTCGCCATCTTCAACACCTACATGCTGATCTGGAGCACGCAGATCAACATGGCGGTGTTCCTGGTCTTCCTCACCCTGGAACTCACCGAGATCATCCTGTTCATCGGGGGTTTCGCCAACAGCTCCGGAACGATCAAGTTCGGCGGCTACGTCGGCGTCCTCACCGCGCTCGTCGCCTGGTACACCTCGGCGGCCCTCGTCTCGAGGGGAATGGCCGGCAAGCTCAAGCTGCCCGTGGGCTCGCCGCTGATCAGCTAGGCACCTGATCCCGTCAGCGTTGGGGACCGGCCGGCGGCCTGGTCCCCAACGCCTTGTTTACGGCCAGGTGAGCTCCTTCCGGGTGGGCCCCGCGGCACTCGCTTCCTGCCGGATAGCGTTAGGCGCACAGCCCGGGAGGGAGGAGCTGCGGGTGCAGGAGAGACAGATCGACCTGTCGGCGCATGTGGAGCGGGTCAAGCGCAAGGCGCGACCGTGGAAGTCGATCATCGCCCTGGTCCTGGCCGTCGCTTCCGCGATCATCTCCAACGCGGCCCGCCGCAAGTCCCATGCCTTCTTCTCCGCGCCCGATCTGACCTACCAGATCGTGGCGGCGGGGACGGCCGTGCTGTTCCTCATCTTCGCCTCAATGGCAACATACGGCCTGGCCAGGCAGGCCAGGCAGCTGCTCGAACCGAGGGTCGGCACCGCGTATTCCGCCATCGTCAGGTACGCCGTCCTGATCGTCGGTGCGTTCACGACGCTGGTGCTCACCCTCGTGCTGTTCGGTGTCCCCGTCAGCCAGCTCGTCCTCGGCGGGGCGCTCACCACGGTGTTCGTGAGCATCGCGGCGCAGCAAGCACTCGGCAACGTGTTCGCCGGCCTGGTGCTGATGCTGGCCCGGCCGTTCAAGGTGGGCGACGCCATCCGGCTCCAGGCCGGCGCACTCGGCGGCACCCTTGAGGGCCGAGTGACCGACATCGGGATCACCTATGTCCGCGTCGACACCGGCGGCGGGGTGATATCCGTCCCGAACTCACAGGTGCTGAACGCGGTGGTCGGCCCCATCCCGCCCAATGGCGGGAACGGAACTCAGGCCCCGGCCGTCAGTGGCGGCAAGCCGGGCCCTCCGGGGGCCCCGGAACAGCCACAGCCCAGTCCGCCCGGACCAGGCTGAGCGCTACCGGCGCCAGATAGCATGCGCACGGCAAAGGGCCGACGTGCCAGCGAGCGATCTGCTCGCCAGCCGTCGGCCCTTCGTCACGCTAACCGGTGCGGAGGTCGCCTCTCGGCGAAAGCCACGACGCGGCTCCAGCCGGACGGTATTCCGCGACGGCAATGGGTGCGGCCCGGGGGACACAGCCGCACCGGCCACTTGCACCTAACGCCGCCGGCGGCGTCTGTGTTCCCGGCCCGGAGGCGGACCGCCGTCATACGGGAAAGACGAGATGGGCTGGCTCGGGGTCACATCCGGATCTTCGTACTGCGACCGGTCCCCGGAGCCGCTGGCGGCGGGCGGCGGGCGATATCCGCCCGACTGGCCCGGCCCCTCCTCGTAGCCTGCCCCTTGGTAGCCGGCATTGTCGTAGCCGGCCTGCTGGTAGCCCGCACCGTCGTAACCGGCAGGGTCGTAGCCGGCCTCCTGGTAACCCGCGTTCTCGTAACCGGCAGGGTCATAGCCGCCGTCGCGGCTGGCCCGCTCGTAGCCCGCACCTTCAAGGCGGGCGCTGTCGTAGCCCGCCGGGTAGCCACCGCTTGCCTGGTCGCCGGCATATCCGTAGCCGGTGTATCCCCGCTCAGGGTCGGCCCGGCGAGCCTCACCCTGGTCGGCATAACCCTGGTCCCTGTAGTCCTGCTCCGCGTAGCCGTACCCGTCATGGCCCCGGTCGGGATAGGCGGACCCGGACTGCCTGTAGTCCTGCTCCGAGTCGAACTGCCCCTGGTAGCGCTGTTGATACCCGCGGTCCTCGTAACCCTGACTCGGGTATGACGGGCCTTGGTGTCCATGGCCGGGGTATGAAGGCTCAGGGTAGGAAGGCCCTGAGTAGGCGGGCTCGGGGTAAGAAGGCGTGGGGTATCCCTGCTCGGCGTACCCATATCCCTCGTAGCCCTGCTCCTCAGCGGCCGCGTACCCCGAACTGTCATACACGTGGCCTGGCTGTGGCCCCTGGGGCGGGTAAGTTCCGCGTTCGGCGTAGCCCTGATCGGGGTACTGGTCCCGCGGCGCGTACCGGTCGCGATCCGCGTACTGGGCCTGCTGCGCGTACTGGCCCTGGTCAGCGTACTGGCCCTGGTCAGCGTACTGGCCCGGCGGCAGGTACTGATCCTGCTGCGGATACCCCTGCCCGCGGTAGCGGGGCTGCTGGGCCTGCTGCGGATAACGCGCCTGATCGGCGTAGTGGGCCTGTTCGGGATACTGTGCCTGATCGGCGTAGTAGCTCGGCTCGGGGTACTGGGCCTGCTCCGGGTACTCCGGCTGATCACGGTAACCGCCGCCCGGCGGCAGCGCTCTGGGGCCCGCGCTGCCCAGCACCATCGTGCCGGCCTGATCGTCGGCCCGGAAGGCGCGGAAGTCGCCCGTGGCGGGCCCGGTGTAATCGGCGTCGCGGGTGACATCACGTATGCCGGCATAGCCGGGCAGTGCCCTCAACCTCGGGTCGGTAGGCGCGCCGGGAAGCTGGGGCGAGAAACCGCCCGAACCTCGGGGGTCAGGGTGCATGCCGCGCTGCAGGGCGTCGATCAGCCTGGGCAGTTCCTCCTGAGGCAGCCGGAACGTGCCGGTGCAGGTGCCTCCCTGCCAGATGCTGAAGACAGAGACTCCGGTGTCGGCATACCAGCTCAGGCGCATGCTGCGAGAACTACCGCGCACGTCGAAGAAGACCTCGCCGAGCCGGGGCAGTGGTGCTGCGTCCGACGCTGACATGGTGCCCATCGTGGCGTGCTCCCTTCCCTTTGTCCACCTGGTCAGGAACATTGCCAGGCAGGCTCGTCGCAGGTTCGAGGACGCCTCGAGCGAAGCCGGAAATCAGGCGGTAAAATTTCGCCACCCCGCATGCGAGATGACTACCTCGGGTGGCATCATTATCGACGGGCATGCAGCGGCCTACGCGGCGGTCAACAGGACGGGTGAACCACTGCGCTGGCACCAGCCGTTCGGTATTGTGACCGTTTGCTAACGCGATGGCCTTACCTGCGTACGGGAACACCACGTCACCAAGACACGTTGTATCTTGCAACGGAGGTTCCCGGACAGGACTGGCTCGCGTTCGCGTGTTCACGAGCCTGAAGCTCTACCGTAACGCACGATTTGATTGCATCTTGGTTGAGGTGATTGACTTATGTCTCAGGTACGTCGGCAGTCGGCTGTGCTTCCCCGCCCGAACTGGGGGTGGCAAGATGCTGCCGCGTGCCGTGGTGAGGACTTGCTGCTCTTCTTCGGTCCGGACGGTGAGCGCCAGCCGGAGCGGGAGATCAGGGAGCGTAAGGCCAAGGAGATCTGCGCTGCTTGCCCGGTGCGGATTGAATGCCTGAATTACGCGGTGTCGCGCCCCGAGAAGTACGGCACCTGGGGTGGGCTGAACGAGGACGAGCGCTCGGCCGAGCGTCGCCGCCGCATGCGCCGTGCCAACGCCGCCTGAAACCGCAAAGCCAGGAAAGTCCCGGAACACCCGTCGGGCAACTCATCCCAACCTCTGTAACCCTCACGTCAGCAGGGCGAGCACGTCGGCGTCGCTGAGCTGGCCGAAGGCTATATACCACTCCCCTACGGACGAGAACCGGCCGGGAGTGACCAAGACGATCACTTGATCGGCTTCCGTGCGCATCGACATGGCCGACGAAGGCGGCGCGACCGGTACCGCGAGGATCAGGTGCGCTGCCTGCGCGGCCCGCAGCGACCGCAGAGCCGCGCGCGCGGTGGCACCGGTCGCCAGACCGTCATCCACCACGATCACACACCGGCCCGCCACCGGCGGCAGCGGATCGCCGCCGCGGTAGATCCGGACCCGCCGGTCGAGTTCGGCCTCCTCGGCCGCCACCACCGGGGCCAGGTCCTCCGGGGTAAGCCCCAGCCGCTCGAGCAGCCCGCAATCGTAGACCGGCCGGTGAAGTCCCTCCGCGATGGCACCTACACCCAGTTCCGGCTGGGGCGGGTAGCCGATCTTACGCGTGACGATGACATCCATCGGCAGGCCAAGCACCTCCGCGACCTGCTGCGCCACTGCCACGCCGCCCCTGGGCAGGCCGAGCACCATGATCCGTCCGGCCCAGCGATCGAGCGCCACCGAGTCGCCGAGCCGTTCCGCTAGCAGCAGCCCGGCGGCGCGCCGGTCCGGGAACGGAAGCACGTATCCACCGGGCTTGGAGGTCATGCACGGGGTGTACCCAGAAAATCGCCATGAGCGCCGGCAATTGCGGGTTAGGCCGCACAATAGGGAGCATGATCTGCGTCCCATGCCGGAAGCATCATCACGAGGACTGCCCGGGCGGCACGTGGTGCGACTGCCAGCACCAGCCGCCGGCGGAATCGGTGCCGTCCGGGTCCGAGCCGCCGCTGAGCTGGATCCGCCAGGGCTGACTGGCGCAGGTCCGGCGGGCGAAGCGGCTGGGGCGCGGGATAGGCCGGGGCGCGGGAATAGGCCGGGGCGCGGGAATAGGCCGGGGCGCGGGAATAGGCCGGGGCGCGGGAATAGGCGCCGGACCGGCCCTGTTGCCTCGCATATGGCCCGGCATGTGACCGCCCGCACTGTCCACATGCCGGACATGTCCTGGACAGCCGGTTCTGTTACGTGTGATCCTGCTGTCATGAGTGTTACGGATCCGCTGCTCGTCGTGCGCAGGCACGTCGACTTTCTGCGCATCCGTAGCGCCATCTGTCGCGACACCCGTTGACCGCCGGCCCCGGATATCTGACCGGGCGCGCGCCATGCCGGGTGTTTTCTGCTGCTCGCCTTGGTGAAACACGCCAGCCCGTCGTGGCTGGCCAGCAGGGCCCAGGTTCTCGTGGCCCGCGCGTCCCCGAACCTCAAGGAACCCAACCCATGCCAGTTGCCGGGACCACCGCGGGGTCCACGACCCGGACCAGCACAGGACGCAAGCGTGGCGAAGGCCAGTGGGCGCTCGGCTACCGCGAGCCGCTCAACAAGAACGAGGAGAACAAGCGGAACGACGACGGGCTCAACGTCCGCCAGCGGATTGTCGACATCTACTCCAGATATGGCTTCGACTCCATCGACCCCGCCGACCTGCGTGGTCGTTTTCGCTGGTACGGGCTGTACACCCAGCGTCGGCCCGGCATCGACGGCGGCAAGACCGCGGTCCTGGAGCCCGAGGAACTCGACGACCGCTACTTCATGATGCGGATCCGCATCGACGGCGGTCAGCTCGACCATCGCCAATTGCGCACCGTCGCTGACATCTCCCGCAGGTACGCGCGCGGCACGGCGGACGTGACCGACCGGCAGAACATCCAGCTGCACTGGGTCGAGATCGAGAACGTGCCGGCCATCTGGGACGCGCTCGAGCGGGTCGGCCTGACCACCACGGAAGCCTGCGGGGACACGCCGCGCGTGATCCTGGGCTGCCCGCTGGCCGGCCTGGACGCCGACGAGGTCATCGACGCCACGCCAGAGATCGCCGCCATAGCCGCCCGGTACATCGGTGATCCCGCGTTCTCCAACCTGCCCAGGAAGTTCAAGTCGTCGGTCAGCGGCTGCGCGGCGCAGTGCGCCATCCATGAGATCAACGACGTCGCGTTCGCCGGAGTGTTCAACTCCCGCGGGGAGCCGGGCTACGACCTGTGGGTCGGCGGCGGCCTGTCGACCAACCCCATGATCGGCCGCCGGCTGGGTGCGTTCGTGCGGCCCGGGCAGGTGCCCGAGGTGTGGGCGGGAGTCGCGGGGTTGTTCCGCGACTACGGCTACCGCCGGCTCCGGCACCGGGCCAGGATCAAGTTCCTGGTCGCGGACTGGGGCGCGGGCCGGTTCCGCGAGGTGCTTGAGAAGGAGTACCTCGGCTACGCGCTGCCGGACGGACCCGCGCCGGACGCCCCGCCGCGCGGGATCCGCGATCACGTGGGCGTCCATGAGCAGCGGGACGGCCGCCGCTACGTCGGGTTCGCGCCGACGGTGGGCCGCCTATCGGCCGACCTGCTCGACGTCATCGCCGGGCTGGCCGCCAGGTACGGCAGCGGCCGCGTGCGCACCACCACCGAGCAGAAGATGGTCATCCTGGACGTGCCGCCGGAACAC
>JASHYW010000558.1 GCA_030042885.1 Streptosporangiaceae bacterium
GCGGATGGCCGGCACCGGCGAGTTCACCATCGCCGACCTCGCCGAGGTGTTCACCGTCTCCCGCGCGACCGTGTACCGCACCCTCCAGCGAACCCCCGTCGCGGACAAGAAGCGGTAACCAATCCGGCCCGCTACCTTGCACTTCGGGAGAGCATCGGGAGTCCCTGGCCATCAGCCCCCGGCCCTTCACGTCGCACCACACCTTGGCCCGGAAACAGCCAGATTCGTTCCGTTGCTAAGCAGACCGTCGAACCGGGGCGCCCCGCGTCCATGTGGCGCCGCGCCCGCACTGCGAGCTGGCGGCACGCCGTCTCCGACCGCCCCACCGCCGACGCGATCTCGGGGAAGCCGAACCCGAACACCTCCGCAGTACGAACACCGCCCGCTCGAGCGGGCTGAGCCGCTCCAGCAGCAACAGCGCCGCCATCCAGCCCAGCACCTAGCAAGCTCGCCACCCTCGACGACCTCTACCACTACGCCGCAGAACAGGGCATCCCCATCCCTGCAGAGATCAAAGCAGCGTGTTGATGATCTGCGAGCGCTTACCGCGGGACCTTGAGTCCGGTGTATCAGATGGCGCTGGGGCGCCCTCCGGGTTAGAAAAGAGGTTAACCGCCACTACCGAGGCGCTGATGAGGGCAGAAGGCGAGCCGGCCAGGTGGTCTGGCCGTGCGTGACGACCCGACGGTCATCGCGCTTGTTACTCGCGCGGCTGGGGGCGACCCGGCCGCGTGGGACGAGATCGTGGAGCGATATGCGCCGCTGGTCTGGTCCATCTGCGCCAGGTTCGGCCTGAGCAACCACGATCGCGAGGACGTGGGGCAGAACGTGTGGCTGCTGCTGGTCGAGCAGCTCGGGAAGCTGCGCGAGCCTGCCGCGCTGCCCGGGTGGCTGGCCACGACCACGCATCGGGAGTGCCTGCGGGTGGTGACGGCGGCCCGCAAATCGGAGCGGCTAGGGACAGGACTAGACGGCGCTCTGCAATTCGCAGACAACACGATGATCGACGAGGAGATCCTCATGGCCGAGCGGAACGCGGCGCTGCGAGTGGCGTTCGCGGAGCTCCAGCCCCGATGCCAGCGGCTGCTGGCCATGCTCACCAGCGACCCGCCGCACTCGTACGCGGAGATCAGCGCGACGCTGCAGATCCCGGTGGGGAGCATCGGCCCGCAGCGAGCCCGCTGCCTGGAACGGCTGCGAAAATCCAGCGCCCGGGCGGGTCTGGGCGAGACCGACGTCCGCTGGACGGAAGGCGAGAAACATGCCTGACGGCCGGGACTGGGACGATGAGCAGCTCCTGGCGGCGTTGGGCGAGGCGATGAGGGCGCGGCGGGGGGTGCCGGAGTGGTTCGTCGAGACGGGCAAGAACGCGTACGCCTGGCACAATATTGACGCCGAACTGGCGCAGCTGACCTACGACTCGCTTGGCGATCGGGAGCGGGCGGCGGCCGTGCGGTCGGAGGCCGCGTCGATCCGGGCGCTCACCTTCACCTCGGCGCGGTTGTCCATCGAGCTCGAGGTGGGCGAGGGCTCGCTGCTCGGCCAGATCATCCCGCCCCGGGCCGGCACGCTCGAGGTCCATACCACGGCCGGGGTGGCCAGTTCGCCGGTGGATGAGATCGGCTGCTTCGCGGTCACGCCGATCCCGACCAGCCCGTTCCGACTACGCTGCCGCACGGAGGACGGGACCGACGTGCTGACCGGGTGGATCACCTTGTGAGGTTCTTGCAGTTCGGCTTCGCGGCTCAGGCGGCGCCGAGGGGGACCAGGGAGGCCGCGGTGGCGTGCTGGATCGGATCGTCGGTGAGCCCGCACCGGACGCTGTAGAGCGACTCGGCCAGGGTCTGGCCCGCGCGCAGGTAGCAGTGCAGGTCCACCATCAACGGCACCACGGCCTGGTCGTTCAGCGGCACGATGCCGGCGATGATCCCGGCAGTGCCCAGCGGCAGCAGGCTGCTGACCAGGCCGAGCAGCTCGTTGGCCCCGGCGGGTGCCAGCACGCCGGAGTCGCAGCTGGATAGGACCATCCGGTAGGGCGCGCGGTCCAGGCGCTCGAAGTCGTAGACGGTCAGCGGCCCGTCGTGCATCCGCAGCGAGGAGAACAGCGGGCTGTCAGCCCGGAAGATCCCGTGCGCGGCGATGTGCGCCAGCCACGCCCCGTCCAGGGCGGACAGCACCTTGTCGGCCGTGGCCGCGCCCTCGTCCAGCATCATGACGTCGTCGTACAGCCGGGCCACCAGGGGCACCTCGGCGCCGTCCGTGGCCAGGCCGGGCCCGCGGACCAGGGTGACGTGGCGGTGTGCAGGTTTTGGTGCTTTGTGAGCGCGAATCCAGGCGCTGGCGGACGGGGCGACGCTGACCACCCGGTCTTTCAGCGCGGGCAGCAGTGCCCACGGGATGGGGTGCAGCTTGCCGGTCGGGACGATGATGACGGGCCCGTCGCCCAGGTGGCGGACGGCTTGTCCGAGCAGCGCCTGCTGGAGTGCTGGTCCCGCCTTGTCCAAGATGGCCAGCTGACTGGCCGGGTCGTCGCCGGGCCGGTTGCGGGCCAGGCGGCGCAGGGCGAAGCGGGCGAAGTCCGCGGCCTTCATGGCGTCGCTGGCGCGGCCTGCCGCGAACTGTCTTACGCGGCCCGATCCGCAGATCAGGGCATACAGGTCGCCGTCGACGTCGACGATCTCGATGAGCTGGGCGGGGCCGAGCTCGTCGAGCAGGTCGGCCGGGCTGAACGGGAGCCGGTCGGTGCCTTCGGCGCCATGGACGCGCAGCGAGCTGGCGCGCACCTCGCCCTCCAGTCGCTTTTGCGCCCTTTGCCAGAGAGTGCTCGGCTTACCGTTACTGTGTGCCTCCTCCAGCTGCCTGGTCACCCTGCGCAGCGCGGCCAGGCTGGCGTTGAATTCGGCATCTCCTGATGGCCGTACGGGCGGAACCGCGTACGCAGTGGCCCGCCACCGCTCGCTCCAGGTCAGCAGGAGCCGCGGGCGGCGTGCCTGCGCGGCGTGACGCTGGGCGAGCGCGGCCAGTTCGGCGCCGTGGACGGTGGCCTGGGCCCGGAGCTCCGAGGCGCCCAGGGTAAACCGGTGCTCGTCGAGGACTTCGAGCCCCCGACGGCAGGCGGCCAGCATCCGGCCCGGCTGGCCCGCTGCCTCGCATCGCAGGGCCTCGCCAAGCCAGCCGCTGACCCGTGCCAGCGCCGGACCGCGCCGCCGGGTCCGGGCCGCTGCGATCAGATGGTGTTCGGCTTGATCACGGCGGCCGATGTCTGGCGCGATCCGCCCGGCCAGCAGATGCGCCTGCGCCGTGGCGCTCGCGCCTAGCACCTCCAGACGAGTGGCGGCCCGGATGGCCTGGCTCAGCAACGCGGCCGACGCCGGGCCTACCTGGTAGCGGGCTTCGACGAGTACGCGCGCCGCATGAGCCTGCCACCAGGCGCTGCGCTGTGACCGGAACAGGCGATATGCGGCCTCCGCCCAGTCCTGAGCGGTCTGCGGCTGAGCCGCGGCCAGCGCGCAGTTGGCCGCAATCAGCAGCAGTTCCGCCTTCTTCGTGGTCCGGCCCCGGAGTTGCT
>JASHYW010000559.1 GCA_030042885.1 Streptosporangiaceae bacterium
TCGGCAGGTCTCAGAGCGCGCACACTGCCGCCGTTCAGGCGTTGGCTGGGGTTTGAAGTGCTGGTTTGCGATAGCGCGCAGATCGGGTGCTTATGTGGTCAGCGGGGCCCGCGCTCGACGGCGCCTGCCTGGCCCCTGAGGGCCGGGGGCGCTTGCGGCTGGCGGTCGGCGGGTGACCGCCGCTCGTGCTGGTTCCGGGCTGGGCTTCAGGTGGTCCCGCTGCCGTCGGCGCGGCGCGTCCCGGGAGGCTTCGGGTAACACGGTGCGGCGGTCAGTGGCGGTTTTTCGGCGCATCCGTGTCGGGGCCCGTTGATGTCTCCGGTGCGAGCGCCGCCGGGATCCCGGTCAGATTCGGGGTTTCCCTGGCGGCGGACGTATGATGTTCGGGCCGCGGTTGAGGGCCGCTGGGTTCTGGCTGGTGCGGTCGGCGTCAATCTTGATAAGGGGCCTGGGCGGGTGGCCACGCAGACGCTCACGTTCATGCTGACGCCTCGCGAGCTGGATGTGCTGAAGCTCGTCGTGCAGGGACTGAGCAACCCCGATATCGCCGGGCGGCTTGTCGCGGGTGAGCATATCGCACCGGTACCCTGGCCAGCAGGGTGCGCGAGCTCGGCCTCTCCTCCCGCCGCAGCCGTGGCCTGGGCCGTGCGCACCGGGCTGGTGTGAGCCTGGCTCGGTCGGGCATCTGCCGCGGCCGGGTGAAACTGGCCGGTACGGGCGAGGCGACGACGCTGCCCGCCGTGTATCACTGGTCGATCTTGCTGCGCGGGGCTGTATCAGGCCGCCCCGGTCGGCCCTCCGTGTCGGCGGAGAACTTGGCCGCAGCACCGGACGCCCAGCGGGGGATGGAGGACCATGCTTGCCAGCGAGTCCGTGCTCGGACGCAACGAGATCGAGACTGGAAGCGGCAGGCCACCGCGTCCTGGCCGGCATCAGCGAGACCCCGGGGCCGGCTGGGCGCATCCGTCCCGGTGGTCGCCGGTGCCCCTGGCGCCTGGGTGATGGCGCGCCCTGAAGAGCATCTCACCGGAGGAAAAGCCATGAGTACCACACCGCCGCGTAACGTCATCTACTATAACGATGGCTCTAACCCGATACCGCTGGCAGGGATCAGCGGCCTGCCCTACACGGATGTCATTCTCGCCTTCCTGGTTCCGGGTGATGATCTCACTTTGATGGGGCAAGGCGGCGCCTTCGGCTCTGACGGTAATCCCAATCCGGAGGACATCCAGGCGCTGCAAAACGCCGGCAAGAATGTGCTGATCTCCGTCGGGGGGGCCACGAAGTACTTCCTGTCCAGTGACTGGCAGCAGTACGCCCAGGACGTGAACGGCTTGGTGCAGCAGATAGCCGGGTACGTGACCGCCAATGGCTTCAGCGGAGTAGACATCGACTACGAAGACGATGATGGGTTCACCGGCGTCTACGATGGCGTCACATTCCTGATCGAACTGACGAACGGGCTGGCCCAGGAACTGCCGCCGGGGCAGAACATCATTACCCATGCGCCGCAACCTCCCTATTTTGATCCGAAAGGGCGCTTTAACAACGCATACACCCAGATCTGGCAGGGAGCGGGCAATAATATCTCCTGGTTCAACTGCCAGTTTTACAACAACCCCCGGTATAGCTCGTCGGCCAGCAGCAAGGTTTCCTGGTATGAGTCCTTCGCTGGTACTATAGGCGCATCAGAGCTGCTGATGGGCGTGCCTCTCGATCCTGCTGGCAGCGGGTACCTTCCGCTCGGCCAATTCACCAGCCAGGTCATCGCCCCGCTGCTGCAGACATTCGGTTCCGCGTTTGGTGGCGTCATGGGCTGGGAGTTTTCATATGATCAAGGTGGAACCTGGGCGGAGGGTACCGCGCAAGCACTTGCCGGCGGGACGGGCACGCCTACGCCTGGCCAAGAGTAAACGATAGGGTAACTGGTCAGGTCTATTTGGCCACGGTATTACTTTGCCGGTGCTGATCTGATATCGCGGTTACGGGATCGGGGATAGCGGGTCGTGGATGGCCGGGCCGTGTCATCGGCAGCGCTGCTTTATGAAGCGATGGCGTCCGGAGGACGTATGGCGGGCCTGGGCTGTCGGCGTGGCGCACACTGGCTACTTGATGGCTGCCAACGCGAATCCGCCCGCGTCCGCGACGGGCGCTGTCAGGTCGGCCGACGGTACGGCGATCGGCTTCTACCAGATGGGCCAGGGGCCGGCGGTGATCCTGCTGCACGGAGCTGGGCAGACAGGGGAGAACCTGCGCAGCTTGGCTGGAGGGCTGGCCGGTGCGTTCACGGTCTGCGTCCCGGACCGGCGGGGTCGGGGCAGGAGCGGGCCGTATGGCCAGTTCCATGGCCTGCGCACGGAGATCGAGGACCTGGGTGCCCTGCTGGAGGCCACCGGCGCCCGGCGCGTGTTTGGACTGAGCGCAGGTGCTGTGATCGCTATAGAGACGGCGCTTACCCGGCCGCAGATCGCACTGCTGGCGCTGTATGAGCCGCCGCTGTCGTTCAACGGCGTCCAGCATGCTTCCTGGGTTCCCCGGTATGAGCGTGAGCTGCAGGCTGGCAGGCTCGGCTCGGCCCTGGTCACCGTGATGAAGGGCACCGCCGACCGGACGGCGTTCCGGTATGTGCCGGGGTTCTTGCTGGCTGCTCCGCTGGACTTCGCGATCAGGCGGACGGCTGGCCGGCCAGTCCCCCAGGGAGAGGTTTCCCCTCGGGACCTGATCGCGACGGTGCACTACGACGCCATGACCGTCGTGGATGCCGCCGGCCCGCTGGAACGGTTCGCCGCGCTTGGCTGCGCGGTTCTCCTTCTGGGCGGCTCCAGGAGCGCGCAGAACCTGACGGCCACGCTCGACGGCCTGAGCACGGTCTTGCCGGACGCCAGGCGGGTGACCCTGCGCGGCGTGGGTCACACCGCCGCCGACAACAGGCACAAGCCCGCGGTGGTGGCGGCAGAGCTGCGTACGTTCTTCGCCAAGCCGGGCATGGACCGGGAAACGGGCGGCCGGATGCCTTCCCGCATCAGGAGGCTCACGTGCCTGAGGCGGCAGTAGTAGCGTTCCGGTGTGGCTGGCGGTGAGGCTGGTTCCGGGGATGAGGTACTGGCTGCGCTGGTGATCTCGCTGCGCTCGGAGCTCGCGGAGTCGCAGGCTGTGCACGGCCGCCATCTCGGCGCGCATCGACCCGGCCTCGTCCGCTACAGTGCCGAGGACGTCGAAGACCAAGGTGTCAACGTCATCGGCACTGATCATGCGCCTATCGTGCCACTCGCGCTCCCACAGAGCACTTCCAACTGGAGCTGGCGAAATGAGCACGTTTCTATGCGCGCATTTATACGTCGCCATGCGCGATCTTTTGTGATTCAGCTGGAGCGTTTAGGTTCGAGCGGCAATTGCAACCCTTTTCATGTGATGAATAGAGTTACGAGCTCCTGTAAGTTACGATGAATTCCCTTTTCCGGTCGCCACGTTCCTTGCTGATGCCTCTGTCCCCGCTTCCTGGCTGACGGCCTTTGCTCTAGCGGCTTCGAGCACGGCTTTTGAGTCTGCGGCGCGGCGGTACATCTGGAGGCCTAGGTTCTTCCAGAGTTCCCGTTCGCCGGTTAGCGTGTCAGGTAGCGCGAAGCCGAGCCTGGCTAGTAGGTCTCCGCGGTACAGGTCGTACATCGAGCGGACCAGTTCGCTGTAGACTCTGGCCGGGCCGAGGGCGCTTCGATAAGCAAGCCACGCTACGATTAGGCCTCCGGCGGCTGTTGCCCACCAGGCAGCGGCCGGTTTGACGGTGGTGACACCCAGCGTGATAAGGGTGCCGACGGCGAGGCCGAGCGCTAGGGTGCAGATGTTCAGCATCAAGGCGAGCGATGTCCGGGCATCGATCAGGCTGGTTCGGGCGTTGTCCGGGATGACCTGATACAGGCGAGGCCAGAAGAACACAGCGTCGATCCCGTACCGGCCCTCGTCGCTGGGGTAGAGCTCAGCTGCCTTGATGATGTTGCCCAGCCGCGTTGGCATTATGTACTCGGGCCGGTCCGCGCCGCCTGGCGCGTTCAGGTTACGGTCCCTCGGGTAGTTCAGGTAGATGAACTCGTAATCGGCCCTCTTTAGTCGGCGTTGCCTCTTGTGCCAGCTTTTCCCAGCGGTAGCCAGCCAGTTGCCGGGCCCGCTGCTGCCCCAGTGACCCTCGTACAGGCCGAGGAGGGCTCCTTCCGATGCCGAGAGGATCAGGGCGAACAGGACGAGCAGGGCGATCGCGATGACGCTGAGCAGGATTTTCGCGGTGCCGTCCAGATGATTCCACCGCGTGCCGACGTGCTGCCAGCCGATCTGATTACCGGCTAGGGCAGCGACGGCGGCCCAGAAGGCGATGGCGGGCAGCAGGCTCGTGAGGGCCATTCGCTGATCGAGTATGCCGGTGACCCTGTCGAGCATTCCTCCGAACATGGCGGCCGCATCACCAGGTGAAGTTATGTGCTGTCATGTGCCTCGGGTTCTCACATGGAGGCATGTCGTCAGGCAACTCATCGAACTCCTGGAGAAACTCGCACGTCAGATCGGCCTCGGCGAATGCGCACGCGTGCTGGATCGGTGGGATATTGATAGGGCCGGGTAGCGTGGGATCGTAGGTTCGGCTCGGCGAGAGGCGGAATAGGTAACGGCTCAGAGATGGTCCGGCCCATACGCCGATAGGTCTGGTTGGATGCTCGTCGTAAATGACGATCCCGCGAATTCTCAGTAGCTCGCCGGCGTTGCGCTTAACCTGGCTGGTCCGCTGGACGAAATCGACCGGCAGCCGCGATGGAAGGACGAAGACAGGTCCAGCCTCAACGCTCGTGATCGCGCGCGTAGCGTGCGCGTGCTCCAGCTCAGCTGTAGCTAGCACGCGCACGGGCCGCGACGCGGCGTCTGTGATGATCACCCATTCTGCGCCAACCGCAGCAGCACGGGCCTCAGAAACGGTCGCTGTGTCCGGAACGGAGACAATATTCTGGCTGGCTACGTCGATGAGCCGCTGCTCCTCGGGAGTCATGACCTCCTGCCCTTCCTCAAGTGCCGCCTATTTATATCGCACTCATACCAGCGTGGGGAAGTCGTGCGATGGCAGTATCGCCAGTTGTCGTCAAGCACGCTTCGCCACGCTGCGGAGCCATCTGCGGCAGAAGTCGCAAAGGAATTCAGACCTGTTTTCATTTGGGTGCGATCAGTCGTGCCATGTGCTCACAGCCGGCTCGCCTGCGCGAAGACCATGGGCGCAGCACGTCGATACCACCGGCTTACGTCCGTCGGCTGAGGTTGACGAGGATCCGATGGATGATCATGCGCTCGGCATCCTGCAAAGAGAGCGGCACGCTGAACCCTCTGGGATCGGCCATCAGGCTGTCTAGGGCGTCGGCGAGCGCCCCCCACCCGTTACCACGGAAGTCATCCAGCACATTACTTAGGCGCGCTCGTGCGGTCTTGTCGCCGACGGCAGCGGAGACCGCGTCGATGATTGCTTGCCAGTGACGCGGGTGCCCTTCGACATCGGTGAGCTCTTGCGGAGATGGTCGACGGTTTGCCCAGCACAAAGCGTCGGTCACGGAGTCGCCTGGATATACGGTGTCAGGGTCCCAGAGGAACCTGACGCCGTAGGGGGGGTCCTCGGGTGCTATAGCGATGCGCCTAAGCCCGGCCAGCAGTTCGCCTATATCGGCGTCGCTTGACTCTTGCAGCCTGCGCTGGAGTTCCGGGAAGGTCTCGGGGACTAGCTGCGGCTGGCGTGCCAGGCAGAACGTCAGCCGCAGGAGCGCCCGGACGGCGGGCAATGGCGCCGAGGACAGCCGATCCTGCGCCTCGCGGATGTGGATGACCGCGGCGGCCAGAATGTGGACAGGAGCCTCAGCGGAATCCTGGCGGGAGCCGGACGCGAGGAAATTCGCCATCCTTGCGTGGGCATCGGCAGCGTTCAATCGCTCGGCCGCCAAGTAGCTGCTGCGGATTGCCCGGCGGCCCAGAGCTATCGCGTCGTCGTGATGTCCTCTGCGATGCTCCACCTGGGCCAGCTCAAGCAGCACCAGACCCTGTTTGCCGATATCACCCGGGTTGCTCAAGCGGTCGAGGGCCGCTGTGAGCATGGCCTGCGCCTCGTCCAGCTGGCCTGTCTGGATCAGTTCGCTGGCGGCCTCGAGTTCCTGCTGAGCCGACCAGTGCTGTCGGCCGGTTTCCCCGTGACCGAGCTGGCCGCCGTGGGGGTCGGGTTCCGGCTGGTCAAAGACTTCAGAGACGACCCGGGCGGCGACAGATGTGGTGCCGAAGAGAGAAGGCGGGCTGGCCGCGCGGGGCCGCGCGCCCCGGATCGGCCGGGCGGGCTCCCTCGACAGGCCTACTTGGATTATCTCGGCGAGGTCCGCCGGCGCGCCGGTCCGCCCGAGGCGGATCCGCAGAGAGGTGTCGAGGTTGGCTAGCCGGGCCGCCCGGTCCGGGTGTCCAGCCGGAGTGCTGGACACCGCCTCCTGCCCGAGTCGGATTGCCTCATCCAGGTCGGCCGCCAAGTCTGTGCCTTCAAACCGGAGCGCCAGGCGCCGCGCATGAACGCGATCTGCGAGCGGCTCGTCAGCAC
>JASHYW010000069.1 GCA_030042885.1 Streptosporangiaceae bacterium
CCGCAGAGCCCCGAGCATCCGGCGCATCTCCTCCAGCGCCTCGCGGCTGGTGGCCTGGATGGCGCCGAGCGCGGCCCGGGCGTCACCCGGCTGGGTGTCGATGACGTACTGGCCGTAGCCCGCCTGGACCGCGATGACGCTCATGCTGTGCGCGACCACGTCGTGCAGTTCACGCGCAATGCGCAGGCGTTCCTGTGCCACCGCCTTGCTGGCCGCCTCGTCCTGCAGCCGGACCGCGTACCGGCGGCGCTGGCGCACGCTGTAGCCGATCATCCAGGCGATGATCACGCACAGCGCGGCCGAGCTCTGGGCGCTTGGGTTGAACAAGCCTCCCCCGACGAGCGTCTTCAGCACGGTGTCCGCGAGGAGGATGGCGTAGACCGCCATCAGGATGCGTACCGCGTCCCGCCGCCGCTCGTAGCTGGCCGCCACCAGGTACAGCACGTAGGCGATGGGCAGGAAGTAGGTCAGACTGCCGGCGTTCGGACCGAGCAGGACGGTCACCACCATGGAGCCGGCCAGCAGCACGCCGAGCATGAACACCGGGCGGCGGCGGCGCAGCGCCACCGCCAGGCCCGTCGCCGCCACCAGGAGCATAGTCAGCGCCCCGGCCAGCGGCAGCGTGAAGTAATGGACGGTGCCGAAGTGGGGCAGGAGTTCCGGCCTGACCAGGGTGCTCCTGATCACCACGAACAGGATCACCGCAGTGACCGCGCCGGCCAGGTAGTCCAGCACGGCCCAGAGCCGGGGCGTGAGCCGTTTGGTCAGCGGCGGCCGCGGGGCCGGGGGGGCCAGCCGGGTACGGGAGGGCGGGAAGCCCCCCCGTGATCGGGGGGATCCCGGGGGGCCTTTGGGCTCGTCCCCGCGGGGCAACACAGCACTACGCACATGCCTACGGTAACCGCCAACGACGGTCGGCAGCGTCATCCTCTAGGTGTAGGCCGGGGCGACGAGCCAGCAGCGCCGCGCAGCCCGCATGACGGAGCAACTTCACTCTCGTGGGTGATGACGCGCGCGCCAGCGCGCTGGCATCGTTGCCCCATGCCACCTAGCCAAGCCCTCGAGCCGCCCGGGCAACCTGCTGCGGTCGTCGAGACGAAGGCCCTGACCAAGGTGTACCCGGGGAATGTGACCGCGCTCGACGGGCTCACCGTCACCGTCGCGCCCGGCGTCACCGGCCTGGTCGGCGCGAACGGCGCGGGCAAGTCCACGCTGATAAAGATCCTGCTCGGCCTCATCCCGCCGACCAGAGGCCAGGCCACGGTGCTCGGTCACGATTGCGAAACCAGCGGTGAGACGATCAGGACCCTGCTCGGCTACATGCCGGAACACGATTGCCTGCCGCCTGACGTGACCGCCACCGAGTTCGTCACTCACCTGGGCCGGATGTCGGGGCTGCCGCCCACCGTGGCCAAGGAGCGCGCGGCCGAGTCGCTGCGCCACGTAGGGCTGCACGAGGAGCGCTACCGCCTGATCGGCACCTACTCCACCGGCATGAAGCAGCGGGTCAAGCTGGCCCAGGCGCTGGTCGGCGACCCCCGGCTGCTGCTGCTCGACGAGCCGACCAACGGGCTCGACCCGGCCGGGCGCACCGCCATGCTGGAGCTGATCGCCAGGATCGGCGCCGAGTTCGGCATCTCGATCCTGGTCGCATCGCACCTGCTCGGCGAGATCGAGCGGATCTGCGATCATCTGGTCGCGATCGAGGCCGGGCGGCTGCTGCGGGCCGACACCATCACCAGCTTCACCCAGGCCAGCCAGGTTCTCGCGGTCGAGCTCGAGGAAGGCCTCGCCCAGCTCCAGGCCGAACTGGCCGCCCGCGGCCTGACCGCCACCGCCCAGCAGCGGGTCCTGCTCGTCCCGCTCGGCGGTGACGACACCTACGACCTGGTGCGCGACTGCGTGGCGGCCCTCGCCCTGCCGCTGTGCCGACTGGAGCAGCGGCGGCACCAGGTCGAGGAGCTGTTCCGGGACGAAGAAGGGGTGCCCCATGCCTGAGTCCGCAGCCCCCCAGGCCGCTAGCGCCCCGGCGGCAGGCGTCATCCATGACCTCGGTTACCGCCGCTACGACGGCCCCCGGCTGGGCCGGGCGCAGATCGTCAGGGCCCTGACCTGGCATAGCTTCCGCTCCGCGTGGGGCATCGGCCGGGGCGTGAAGGCCAAGATCATCCCGGTCCTCGCGTTCATCGCGATGTGCCTGCCCGCGTTCGTGAACGCCTTCGCGGTGGCCCGGGGCAACCCCCGGCTGTTCGGCTACGACGTCTATGCGCCCCAGCTGCGGGTCGTGGTGCTCACCATCTTCATCGCCGCGCAGGCGCCCGAGCTCGTCTCCAGGGACCTGCGCAGCCACGTGCTGCCGCTGTACTTTTCCCGGCCGCTGCGCCGCGGGGACTACCCGCTGGCCAAGTACGTCGCGCTCACCGGCGCGTGCCTGCTGCTGATCGAGGTGCCGTTGCTCATCCTGTACGTGGGCACGATCGCGTCGGCCAAAAACAGGCACGGCGTGTGGGAAGAGACCAAAGCGCTCATCCCGGGCCTGGGCGTAGGCCTGATGTGGGCCGTGCTGATCGCGGCGTTCGGCTTGGTCCTGGCCTCCCTGACCGGCCGCCGCGCGTACGCCACCGGGATCGTCGCCATCTCCTGCTTCCTCACCTGGACCGTGTCCCAGGTGCTGATCCAGGTCGAGGGCGGCATGACCTCCACGTCGACCGGCGCCCGCATCGCCGGGCTGTTCAGCCCGTTCAACATCCTCGACGGGGTGCGGATCTGGCTGGGCGGCACCTCGCAGGGAGAAGACGCCAACCCAGGCCACTTCGGCCCGCTGTACGGGGTCGTCGCGGTCCTCCTGCTCGCGGCCTGCCTCGGGGGCCTGGCCGCGAGGTACCGGAAGGTGAGCCAGTCCTGACCACCATCGAACTAACCAACGTCTCCCGCTGGTACGGCAACGTGGTCGCGGTCAACGACATCACGATGTCCATCGGGCCGGGCGTGACCGGCCTGCTCGGCCCGAACGGCGCGGGGAAGTCGACCCTCATGCACATGATCGGCGGCTTCCTGCCGCCGTCACGCGGCGAGCTCACCGTGGACGGCGGGCACAGCTGGCGCAACCCCGGCATCTATCACAAGATCGGCCTGGTCCCCGAACGCGACTCGGTCTACGCGTTCCTGACCGGCGAACAGTTCGTCACCGCGACCGCCAGGCTGCACGAGCTGCCGGATCCGGCCGGGGCGGCGGCGCGGGCCATCGCCATGCTGGACATGGCCGACGCGGCCGACCGCAAGATCGCCACCTACTCCAAGGGCATGCGGCAGCGGATCAAGGTCGCCGCAGCGCTCGTGCACGACCCGGAGATCCTGCTGCTGGACGAGCCGTTCAACGGGATGGACCCGCGCCAGCGGCTGCACATGATGGACCTGCTCGACAAGCTCGGCAGCGAGGGCCGGGCCATCCTGTTCAGCTCGCACATCCTGGAAGAGGTCGAGCGGCTGTCCGGGACCATCCAGGTA
>JASHYW010000560.1 GCA_030042885.1 Streptosporangiaceae bacterium
CCCGACCTCGGTGGCCCAGGCGGGGCTGGTGATGACCTCGAGCACGTCGGCGTTGCGCATCGAGGGCATGCAGTGCTCGTCCACCAGGTTCAGCTCGATCTCCTGGCCCACCGTCGAGGGGTGTTCCTCGAACAGGCGCTCGCGCAGCATGCGGGCGAACGCGTCCAGCGAGCGCCGTACCTTGTCCCGGTACCTGCGCCGGTCCTCGCCGGTGATCTTGATCGCCTGGATGTCACGGCCCATGGAGGTCTCCGCTCAGCAGGGAGTGTCATTACACATTCGCATGGCCCCGGCGCCGATGGCCAGCGGACTTGCGGCGCCGCGGGTCAGGCTGCCGCCAGCCGGGCGGTCTCCTCGCGGACCCACAGGTCTATCAGGCCCCGCAGGTGCGCGATGAACTGGTCGTGCTCGTGCGCCGGGTACACCGACCGGACCGTCCGGGTCAGCAGCTGGCCGAAGTCGGGTCCGGCCACCCAGTCCAGGACGATCTCGTCCAGGCGCGCCTGCTGGCCGGCCCAGAAGTCGTAGTACCGGGCGGAATCGAAGTAGGCGTCGGCGAGGTCGCGGTAGGCGTCCAGCTTCTCCCGGTAGGACATCCCGGCCTCGTCGGCGACCGTGAAGAACCGGCCGGTCTCCAGGTCGAGCCTGGCCGGCCTGCCGGTCGCCAGCGCGAAGACGCACCACTTGAGCAGGGCCTTCATGGCCCAGGGGAAGTAGTAGTGCAGGCTGGTCAGCGCCACGTCCGGGCAGGCGTTGGCGTAGTCGATGGGGTAGACCTCGCCGTCCTTCACCAGCGTCTCGCACGAGTTGAACTCCCACCTGAAGAACGCGTTGACCAGTCGCCCGATCGTCACCACCTCCTGGCCGACCTGCGGGGACAAGAAGTCGTGCTCGACCGCGTAGCGGTGGTGCATGGGCTGGTCCGGCTGGAAGCGCATGACCATGGTCTCGGGGCCGATGGACAGCGAGCGGGCGAAGACGTCGTAGTCGATGGCCTTCTGCAGGTGCATGAGCATCTCGCCGCTGGCGTCGTAGGCGGCGTGCAGTTCGGCGTTGTTGCGGATGCGCGAGACGCCGCGCCAGGCGCCGCCATCATAGGGCTTCATGAACAGCGGGTAGCCGATCTGATCGGCGATGGCGTCCAGGTCGAAGGCCTTGTTGTAGCGGGCGGCGGTGTAGGCGTAGCGGGCGTTGTCGAGCGGGTGCTTGTACGGCACCAGCACCGTCTCTGGCACCTTGAGCCCGAGCCGCATCATCGCGCAGTAGGCCGCGTGCTTTTCCATCGACTGGAACGTGAACGGGCTGTTCAGCAGGTAGACGCCGTCCATCATCGCGACCTTCTTCAGCCACTCCCTCGGGTGGTAGTACCAGTACGCGAGCCGGTCGATGACCAGGTGGTAGCGGGGCCGGTCGCGCAGGCTGAACGGCTCGATGGTGATCCGCTCGGTATCGAAGGCGTGGCGGCTGCCGCCAGGGCCGTCCACCGGGCCCAGCCGGCGCAGGATCTCCTGGAACGCCGTCGGCCAGTCGTCCTCGGTGCCGAGCAGCAACCCGATCAGGTGCCTGGTGGCAGTGTGCTTCTCCGGCAACGAAGGCTCCCTCCTCAGCAGAACCGCGGCATGTGACGCGCCAGCTGGGCGCGCCAGGAAGGCCAGTCGTGGGGAACGTCGTGCCCCCACACGTCAAGTTCGTGCCTGATGCCCTTCTCGGCCAGCAGCGCAGCGAACTTCCTGGTGCTGGCCAGCGCGCCGGTGGTGTCCTCCCACTGGCCCTGGCCGCAGACCAGCAGCAGGCTGACCTGGCTGCGCAGCCACTCGAGGTGATCGCCTTCGGCGTGGGCGACGTAGTCCATCGGGTTGTTGAAGTAGGCCTCGCTGCCCCGCTCACCCCAGCCGTTCCACCCGGCCGGGTCGTAGTTACCGGAGAAGCACATCGCGAGCGTGAACAGGTCGGCCCGCTTGAGGGTGAAGTTGGCCGCGTGGAAGGCACCCATGCTGCAGCCCAGGGTGATCACCTCGGCCGGTCCGCCGCAATCCCGGTAGATCCACGGGACGACGTCGCCGGTGATCCACGACTCGTAGCGGCCGTGCCGGCGCGCCCGCTCCTCGAGCGGGATCTGGCGGTCGGACCAGGACGCGGCGTCATAGCTGTCGACGCAGTAGAGCTTGAGCCGCCCCGCGTCGATCAGGCCGGCTACCGCCCCGACCATGCCGTTGTTCTCGAAATCGGCGGCCCGGCCCCGTTCGGCCGGGAACACCAGCGCCGGGCGTCCCCAGTGGCCGTAGCGGATGACCGTGCCCGCGGCGCCGATGGCGGCCGACCACAGCTCGGTCGTCTCCCGGTTCATGCGCGGACCTGCCCGGGGTGCGGGCCCGCGCACGGGAGTTCGGGGATACCGATCACTCGCACATGGTGCCTGCTGCGCGCGGGCGATGACAATAGCGGGCGCCCGCCGGGGACGCCCGCTCTTGTCACGTCAAGCCAGCGGACCGCCGGAAAGGCCCCAGCGGACCGGTAACCAGCGGTGCCAGCGGCCTCTCGACCCGCCCTCACCACCCGGATGAGGAAGCCGAGCACCCAGACCACCAGCACGATCAGGGCGATCCACCACAGGATGTGCACCGCGAACCCCCGCCCGCCCAGCAGCAGGGCGAGCTGAACCCCCTGATCGGCCGCACGGCCGAGCCGGTCCACCGATCGGCTGACCATGATCAGGCTGGACCCGGGCTACTGCGGACATCCGCGGCACGATGAGACAGGTGAGGACCGCCGCACCGAGCGTGACGAGGCTCGCGGTGGCGGCCACTCCGACCAGGCCTGCCGCCTGGGCCAGGAACGGCCCGGCCGCGGCGCCGAGCAGGGTAGCGCTGCCTCGCAGGTGAGGAACACGGCGCTGACCCGGCCGAGCACCGGGTTGGGGATCACCCGCTGGGTGGCGGTCTGCAGGATCACCAGCGACATGAGTTCTCGGCTCAGCTCGTAGCCGGGCTGGCGATGCTCGCACAGGCCATGGGCAGGGATCTCGCCGAAGCGGACTGGTGGCGCCTTCTCGACGCCCTGCTGCTGATCGCCACGTATCCCGCGGCCTCGTAAGACGCGAACCCGGACCCCGTGAGCTGCCCGGGCCGGACAGCCGCGCCAGCCGGGCGTGATCAGGTACTGCGGCCACGCACGCGGCGGGAAGCTCGCTCAGACCGAGATCACGGTCAGGGTGGTGCGCCCGATCCTGATCTTGTCGCCCTTCCTCAGCCGCTGGGCTGCGATGATACGGCGCCCGTTCAGCCAGGTGCCGTTGGTGGAGCCGAGGTCTTCGACGTACCAGAAGCTGTGGGCGTACTGGAAGCGGGCGTGATGGCTGGACGCATGCTCGTCGCTGACGGGCAGCGTGCCCTGGCGACCCGCGGTGAAGTCGTGGTGGAAGACGTGGGTCTGATCTCCGGCCTTGACGACGAGCGACTTAGCGGGGGCGCCATCGGTAACGGTAGCGTCGCCCGGACCGGAGACGGCGGACACGGCGGCCCTCCAGGCCTGCTGTTCCTGCTCGCTGATGTCCTCCCACGGCGGGACAGGTCCCTTCTGGGAACCGCGGTAGGCCTCATAGGCGGTTCGCGCGAGACGTTCAAGGTCGGTGCTGTCCACTCATCGATCATGCCAGAGGGGGCGACTCCCTGTCCTGGCCGGCAGCCGCCGGGGGTGGGCCTGGCTGGCCGGCCGGCTGATCGCCGCGGTCACGGTTGACGCCAGGCCAAGGTCGCGCGCGCCGACGAGCTGCCAGGACCTGGCCATACCGAACAGGAAGAACAAGATGGCCAGCCAGCCCGCGGGACGACCGGCTCAAGCTATCGGGCCACGGCGCTTGCTGCCTGGCCGCTGCCCGAGACGCCCCCGCGTGGGCTCGCGCAGCGGTCCAGCGGCAGGCTTCACCCGGCGCTGACCGCGCGGTCAAGCCGGTCCGCGGTGGCGGCCTCGGCGCGCATCGCCCGGGCCGGCCCAGGCCGGCGGTCAGCACGATGGCCAGGATCACGAGGTTGAGGTTCCAGACGCTAG
>JASHYW010000561.1 GCA_030042885.1 Streptosporangiaceae bacterium
TCGGCCGGATCGGCGTGCGCCTGCGAGATGATGCCGCTGATCAGCGTCCGGTGGGCCTGCCGCTCCAGGCTCTCCTGGTGCCGGGTGAGCAGGCGGCCGAGCGCCAGTGTGGTGGCCGTCCGCTCGATGAGCACGGTGTCCGTGGCCGTGGGCGGGCCGTCGCAGACCAGGATCACGCGCCCCCAGTCCTCACCCCGGGCGCCCACCGGCGTGACCAGCCAGCCCGATGCCTCGTCGTAGGCGGTCCGCCGCGGGGAAGCGACCGCCGCGGTCAGCGACCGGCTGCGCCGGGCGAAGCCGGCCAGCAGCCGGGCGGGGTCGGTGCTGCCCGGCTCGCAGGCCAGCACCCGGTGCGACAGGTCGGCCAGGATCACCGGCCGGCCGGCCAGGATCGCGGCTTGCCGGACGATCTCGTCCGGCGACGCGCCCGCGACGGACAGCTCGGTGAAGACCTCGTGCAGCCGCTCAGAGGCGCGCAGTTCCTCCAGCTGGGCATCGATGATCATGGCGTGGACCGCCTCGGTAATCTCGACGAAGGGGACCTCGCGCTCGAAGGCGATCAGGGTCAGGCCGCTGTCGGCCGCGGCACGGACCAGCACCGGCGGCAGTGCCCCCACGTACCGGCGGCCGAGTTCGACCGCCAGCGCGCTCACCCCGGCCGCGGCCAGGTCCGCGGCGTACCGGGCCAGCAGGGCCGGCTCTGACGGCAGCGCGATCCCGGTGGTCAGCACGAACTCACCGCCCTGCAGCAAGTGCGCCGCGTCCGCGAGCTCGAGCACGTGTACCCAGCGGACCCGGGCGCCCAGGCCCTCGGAACCAGCCAGCACCCGCGGGCTGCCCCGGTGGATGACATCGAGGCTAAGCAGATCAGCGACGGTAGGCAGCATTACGTAAGACAATAGACGAAAAGGCTTACATAATGTCGGTTCCGCCGGCCCTGCGCCGCAGAGCAGACTGGGACCATGTCTGAGCTTCTCGCCCGCCATCGCGCGGTCATCCCGAACTGGGTCGGGATCTACTACGACGAGCCCATCGAGATCGTCAGCGGCAAGGGCTGCCGGGTCACTGACGGCCAGGGCCGCAGCTACCTGGACTTCTTCGCCGGCATCCTGACCAACATGCTCGGCTACGACGTACCAGAGGTACGCGACGCAGTGGAGCGGCAGATCGCCACCGGGGTGGTGCACACCTCGACGCTGTACCTGATCCGCCATCAGGTCGAACTCGCGGAGAAGATCGCCAGGCTCTCCGGGATTGAAAACGCCAAGGTCTTCTTCACCAACTCCGGCACCGAGGCGAACGAGACCGCTCTGCTGGCCGCGCTCACCGCGCGCAAGGCCAACCAGGTGCTCGCCATGCGTGGCAGCTACCACGGACGGTCGTTCGGCGCCATCGCCGTGACCGCCAACACGGCGTGGAAGATGTCGAGCCACGATCCGTTCGGCACTCATTATCTGCACGGCACGGACCGGCATGTGGGCCCCTACGCACGCCTGTCCGACGCCGACTACATCAAAGCCTGCGTTGAGGACCTGCGGGCCCTGCTGGCCGCCGGTGTGCACCCGGCCGACGTCGGGTGCCTGCTGGCCGAGCCGGTGCAGGGCGCGGGCGGGTTCACCATGCCGCCCGACGGGCTGCTCGCCGCGTATAAGGAGGTCCTCGACGAGCACGGTATCCTGCTGATCTCCGATGAGGTGCAGACCGGCTGGGGACGCACCGGAGCGCACTTCTGGGGCATCTCCGCGCATGGGATCACCCCGGACGCTATGACCTTCGCCAAGGGCGTGGGTAACGGGTTCGCCATCGGCGGCGTCGTGGCCCGCGGCGACCTGCTCGACGGGATCCGCGGCAACGGCATCTCCACCTTCGGCGGCAACCCGCTCGCGACCGCCGCGGCCAATGCCACCCTGGACTACGTGCTGTCCCATGACCTGCAGCGCAACGCCGCCGTGACCGGCGGGCTGATCATCAGCGGCCTCAAGGAGGCGACCAGCGCGCTCCCGATCGTCGGTGAGGTTCGCGGCAAGGGCCTGATGTTCGCCGTGGACCTGGTGGACCCGGCCACCAGGAAGCCGAGCCCGCCGCTGGCGGCCCGGATGCTCGACGCCACCAAGGAACGCGGCCTGCTGATCGGCAAGGGCGGGCTGTATGGCGACACGCTGCGGATGGCGCCCCCGCTGACCTTGACCGAGGCCGAGGCCAAGGAGGGCCTGACCATCCTGATCGACGCCCTCGCCGCCGTCAACAGCGAGGCCACGCGCAAATGAGCAAGCAGGGGAGCGACGCGCGCTTGCGCGCGGAGAAGCGAGCGATGAAGCACTGTACCCACTGGATCGGCGGCAAGCCCTGGGACGGCGAGGCCGAGCGCCACGGTGACGTCTACGACCCGGCGACCGGGCAGGTCACCGGACAGGTCGACTTCGCCAGCCCCGCCGAGGTGGACCTCACGGTCCAGGCGGCCAAGGACGCGTTCCGGACCTGGCGGCGCATCTCGCTGGCCAAGCGCTCCTCGGTGATGTTCGCCTTCCGTGAGCTGCTCCGTGACCACGCCACCGAACTGGCCAAGCTGGTCTCCGAGGAGCACGGCAAGGTCGCCACCGACGCCGCCGGAGAGATCTCCCGCGGCCTGGAGGTCGTCGAGTTCGCCTGCGGCATCCCGCACCTGCTCAAGGGCGGCTACTCGGAGAACGTCTCCACCGGCATCGACTCGTACTCGATCAGGCAGCCGGTCGGCGTCGTCGCGGGCATCACGCCGTTCAACTTCCCAGCCATGGTGCCGATGTGGATGTTCCCGCTCGCCATCGCGTGCGGGAACACGTTCGTGCTCAAGCCCTCGGAGAAGGACCCGTCCGCGTCACTGATGCTGGCCTCGCTGTGGGCCGAGGCCGGCCTGCCGGACGGCGTGTTCAACGTGGTGCAGGGCGACAAGGTGGCGGTAGACGCCATCCTCGGCCACCCCGGCATCAAGGCGGTCAGCTTCGTCGGCTCCACCCCGATCGCCCGGTACGTGTACGAGAACGGCACCAAGGCCGGCAAGCGCGTACAGGCCCTCGGCGGCGCGAAGAACCACATGGTGGTGCTGCCCGACGCCGACCTCGAGCTGGCCGCCGACGCGGCCGTGTCGGCCGGGTTCGGCTCGGCGGGAGAGCGGTGCATGGCGATCGCCGCCGTGGTCGCGGTCGACCCGATCGGCGACGAACTTATGTCCCGGATCACGGACCGCGTGGCCAGGATCCGGGTGGGGCCGGGTACGGACGAGCGGTCCGAGATGGGACCGCTGATCACCGGGCCGCACCGAGACCGGGTGGCCTCCTACCTGGACAGCGGCGTCCGCGAGGGCGCCACGCTGGCCGTCGACGGC
>JASHYW010000562.1 GCA_030042885.1 Streptosporangiaceae bacterium
GGCTATGGCCGCGGCCTGGCGCAGATCAGCCTGGAGGATCCGGAGTTCATGCGAACCCTCGCCGAACAGGCCGCTGAGGAGCTGGCCGATGCCCCGGCCGAGGAGGTCATCCGCTGGGCAGTGGATACCTTCGGGGATCGGGTCTGCGTGACCTCCTCGATGACCGACGCGGTGATCATCCACCTGGCCTCGGCGGTCCAGCCCGGCATCGACGTGATCTTCCTGGACACTGGGTACCACTTCGCCGAGACCATCGGCACCCGTGATGCAGTGGCGGCGGTGTACCCGGTGCGGATGCTGTCCATCACCCCGACCAGGACGGTGGCCGAGCAAGACGCCGAGCTGGGACCACGGCTGTACGGCCGGAACCCGGACCTGTGCTGCTACCTGCGCAAGGTCGAGCCGCTGGAGCGGGCCCTGGCCGACTACGACGCGTGGATCACCGGGGTGCGCCGGGACGAGACCAGCGAGCGGCGGCAGGCCAAGGTGGTGGAGTGGGACGACCGGCGGGAGATGGTCAAGGTCAACCCGATCGTGACCTGGACCGCCAAGCAGGTCGATGACTTCATCACCACCAACGGCGTGCTGGTTAACCCGCTGGTCTGGGACGGCTACCCGTCCATCGGCTGCGCCACCTGCACCAGCCGGGTCGAGCCCGGCGCTGACCCGCGCAGCGGTCGCTGGGCCGGCACCGGCAAGACGGAATGCGGCATCCATGCCTGAGCAGGTCCTGATCGCCGTCGCGCACGGCAGCACGGACCCGCGCGCCGCGGCCACCATCAGGGACCTGATGGCGATCACGGCCGAACGGGCCGCAGAGAGGGCCAGGAAACGCGGGCTGAGACCTCCCGTCCTGCGCGCCGCGTACCTGGGCCACGCCGCGCCGTCGCTGCCGCAGGTCCTCAGCACGATCGAGCCGAACGCCGAGGTCACCGTGCTGCCGCTGCTGCTCACCGCGGCATACCACAGCAAGACCGAGATCCCGCGCGTGCTGGCCAGCAGCCAGGTCCGGCGGCTGCGGGTCAGCTACGGCGCCACGCTCGGGCCGCACCCGCTGCTGCTCCGCGCGCTCGAGCGCCGCCTGGCCGAGGCCGACCCGGCCGCGCTCGAAGGCCCCGAGCAGACCGGGGTGGTGCTGGCCGCAGCCGGGTCGAGCGATCCGGAGGCGAACGCCACCATCGCCCGTCTCGCCGCGCGCTGGCAGGCCCGGTCCGGATGGTTCGCGGTCCGCCAGGCCTACGCCTCCGCGGCCGACCCCACGCCGGCCGCCGCGGTGGCCGGCCTGCTGAGGGCGGGCGCCAGCCGGGTAGTGGTCGCCAGCTACCTGCTCGCGCCCGGCGTTTTCGCCGACCGGATACTCCAGACCTGCATGGCCGCGTCGGCGGCCGCGGTATCGCCCGTACTCGGCGCGTCGGCGGAGGTGGCCGACGTGCTGCTTGACCGGTACGAAGAGGCGGGAACGCGGCAGCGGACAGCAGCGTAAAACTGGGTAAAACCTCGAATAACCCTCGGGAATGCCGAGGACGCGAGAGCCGCTGATCACGATCCGGTAACGTACGTCCCTCCGGGCTTACGCCGACCCGGTAGAGTCGGCCGCTGGCCGAGCGGCCCGACGTGCCGTACCGAAGGGAGCGCATGCGTACCTGGCCGGGAACGCCCTACCCGCTCGGCGCGACCTGGGACGGATGGGGTACCAATTTCGCCCTCTTCTCCGAGGTCGCCGAGCGCGTTCAGCTGTGCCTGTTCTCCGAAGATGACACAGAAAACGGTGTGCCGGCCGAGAGCCAGATCGACCTGACCGAGGTCGACGGCTTCGTCTGGCACGCCTACCTGCCAGGCATCGCGCCTGGGCAGCGGTACGGCTACCGGGTGCACGGTCCCTACGACCCGCCACGCGGGCTGCGCTGCGATGGCTCCAAGCTACTGCTCGACCCCTACGGCAAGGCGGTCGAAGGTGACGTCCGCTGGGACGAGTCCCTGTTCAGCTACCAGTTCGCCCACCCAAGGAAGCGGAACACCACCGACAGCGCACCGCACATGCCGAAGAACGTAGTGATCAACCCGTTCTTCGACTGGGGCCACGACCGGGCGCCCCAGATCCCTTACCACGAGACGGTCATCTACGAGGCGCACGTGCGCGGGCTGACCCTGCGGCACCCGGACGTGCCGCCGCACCAGCGCGGCACCTATGCCGGGCTCGCGCACCCCGCCGTTATCGCGCACTTGCAGCGGATCGGCGTCACGGCGGTCGAACTCATGCCGGTCCACCAGTTCGTGCCGGAGCAGTCCCTGATCGCGCGCGGTCTGACCAACTACTGGGGTTACAACACGATCGGGTTCCTGGCCCCGCATAACCGGTATTCCTCGGCCGGGCAGCGCGGCGAGCAGGTCGGCGAGTTCAAGGGGATGGTCAAGGCGCTGCACGAGGCGGGCATCGAGGTCATCCTCGACGTGGTGTACAACCACACCGCCGAGGGCGACCACATGGGGCCGACGTTGTCCTTCCGCGGCATCGACAACGGCGCCTACTACCGGCTCGACGGCGCGGAGCGATGGCGGTACCTGGACTACACCGGCTGCGGGAACAGCCTGAACGCCCGGCACCCGCACGCGCTGCAGCTGGTCATGGACTCGCTGCGGTACTGGATACTGGAGATGCACGTCGACGGGTTCCGGTTCGACCTGGCCTCGGCGCTGGCCAGGGAACTGCACGACGTTGACCGGCTGTCCACGTTCTTCGACCTGGTCCAGCAGGATCCTGTGGTCTCCCAGGTGAAGCTGATCGCCGAGCCGTGGGACGTCGGCGAGGGCGGCTACCAGGTCGGCAACTTCCCGCCGTTGTGGACCGAATGGAACGGGAAGTACCGCGATACCGTACGCGACTTCTGGCGCGGTCACCCGGAGACCATGCCGGAGTTCGCGTCCCGGCTGGTCGGCTCCAGCGACCTGTACGCCACCAGCGGGCGCCGCCCGGTCGCCTCGATCAACTTCGTCACCTGCCACGACGGGTTCACCCTGCACGACCTGGTCAGCTACAACAGCAAGCACAACGAGGCTAACGGCGAGGGCAACCGGGACGGCGCCGACGACAACCGCTCGTGGAACTGCGGGGCGGAAGGCCCGACCGACGATCGCGCCATCAACGAACTGCGGGCCAGGCAGAAACGGAACTTCCTGATCACACTGTTCCTGTCCCAGGGCGTCCCGATGCTGCTGGCGGGCGATGAGATGGGCCGGACCCAGGCCGGCAACAACAACGCCTACTGCCTGGACAACGAGCTGTCCTGGCTGGACTGGAGCCTGGCGACCGCGGAGCGGGACCTGCTGCGGTTCACCGAGACCATGGCCACGTTGCGCCGGGACCACCCGGTGTTCCGGCGGCGCAGGTTCTTCCGCGGCCGACGGGATGAACCAGGCGACGAGAGCAGCGACATCCTGTGGCTGACACCCGGCGGCAAGGAAATGACCCAGGAGGACTGGGGCGCCGGGTACGCCCAATCGCTGGCGGTGTACCTGAACGGCGAGGCGATCACCGAGCCCGATCCGCGGGGCGGGAGGATCATTGACGACAGATTCCTCCTGCTGTTCAACGCGCACGGCGATCCGGTTACCTTTACCATCCCCGAGGCCAGCCTGGCGGCCGGCTGGGAGGTCGTGATCGACACCAGTTCAGCCAGGCCATCCCCGCCCATCGGGGCGACGGGCGAGGTCAAGGTACCCGGCCGGTCCGTCATGCTGCTGCAGGCTACGGACTGACCATGCACCAGCTCCTCCCCGGCCCCCTTCTGGAGAATCCCGACCTGGCCAAGCTGTACGAGTACCCGCCCGGGCGCTGGCTGCGGGCCAACATGGTGTCGAGCGCGGACGGGGCCGCGTCGATCGACGGCGCCTCGGCGGGCCTGTCATCCGAGGCCGACCGGCACGTGTTCGCCCTGCTCCGCACGCTGGCCGACGTCATCGTGGTGGGCGCCTCGACGGCACGAACCGAGCGCTACGCTCCGGTGCGCCGGCACGAGCTCTGGCACCACCTGCGGGAGGGCCGTCCCCCGACGCCGCCCATCGCGGTGGTCAGTGCCCGGCTCGATCTCGATCCGGCCAGCCGCCTGATCGCGTCGGCCCCGTCGCACGCCCGCACGATCGTCATCACCACCGCTGCGGCGCCGCCCGAGCGCCGCGCCGAGCTGGCCGAACGGGCCGATGTCATCGTGGCGGGCGGCCAGTCCGTGGACCTGACCGCGGCGGTCAGCGTGCTGGCCGACCGCGGTCACCGGCGGCTGCTCGCCGAAGGCGGACCGCACCTGCTGAGCCAGCTGGTCGCCGCCGGCCTGCTGGACGAGCTATGCCTGACCATCGGCCCGCTGCTGGCAGGCCCGGCCGCGGGCCGGATCGTGGCGGGCACCGTCTCGCCCGCCCAGCCGCTGCCCCTCACCCTGGCCCATGTCCTGGAGGACAACGGCTTCCTCCTCCTCCGTTACACCAGAGAAAACCATTGATCCGAACGGGGCCGTGGTGCGTGCCCCCGGCAAGGTCAGGAGCCGCAACATCACCAGCCCCACTTACCCGGCCTACCCCATACGCCTCACGCTCGAATTATCGTGGATCCTACTACCCGCCGGGGGGCGGTAACGATCCACGATGATCAGGCTGCGCAGAACGCGCGGACATGCCGGGGCAGAGCCGACTACGACGCGCTCAAGCGGTCCTTGTTCGCGGACCGGCGCGGGGTTCGCGCACAGGACCTGGACTGGTTCACCATCCGGCCCGTTAGCCTGGCCACAGGAAAGCCCCGTGACGACCTGCTCAGGCACCCAGGGAGACCACCATGCCGCTGCACACCCAGGTCAATGAGAACTCTCAGGACGAGCGATTCGACATCAACCCGGTTTACGTCCGCGCGATGGACTTCGACGTCCCGCGGTACCGGCTGCCCCAGCGTGGCATGCTGCCGGGTACCGCGCTGCAGGTGGTCCGCGATGAGCTGATCCTGGACGGCAACGCCCGGCTTAACCTGGCCACCTTCGTGACCACCTGGATGGAGCCGGAAGCCGAGCAGCTGATGACCGAGTGCGCCCCCAAGAACATGATCGACAAAGACGAGTATCCGCAGACCGCCGAGCTCGAACGACGCTGCGTGAACATCTTGTCCCACCTGTGGAATGCACCGGCCGGCAACCAGGCGACCGGCTGCTCCACGACCGGGTCCAGCGAGGCGTGCATGCTCGGCGGGATGGCGCTGCTCTGGCGCTGGCGCGCCCGGCGGAAGGCGGCGGCCCTGGACGCGACCAAGCCGAACCTGGTGATGGGCTCGAACGTGCAGGTGTGCTGGGAGAAGTTCTGCCGCTACTGGCAGGTCGAGCCCAGGTACGTGCCGATGGCCCCGGAGCGGCTGCACCTGCGCGGCGCCGAGGCGGCGGCCAAGTGCGACGAGAACACCATCGGCGTGGTCGCGATCCTGGGCTCCACCATGGACGGCAGCTACGAGCCCGTGCTGGACATCAGCCAGGCGCTCGACCGGCTGCGGGCTGAGCAGGGCCACGACGTCCCGGTGCACGTCGACGCGGCGTCGGGAGGATTCGTCGCCCCGTTCCTGCAGCGGGAGCTGGAATGGGACTTCCGGGTGCCGCGGGTGGCGTCGATCAACGCCTCCGGTCACAAATACGGCCTGGTGTACCCGGGCGTGGGCTGGGTCATGTGGCGGACCCCGGATGCCCTGCCCGAAGATCTCATCTTCCGGGTCAACTACCTGGGCGGTCAGATGGCCACATTCGCGCTCAACTTCTCCCGGCCGGGCGCGCAGGTCGCCGCCCAGTACTACAACTTCATCAGGCTCGGTTTCCAGGGCTACCGGCATGTCCATCAGACCTGCCAGGACGTGGCTCTCCACCTGTCCGGCAAGATCGCCAAGATGGGCCCGTTCGAGCTGCTCACCGAGGGCAGGGACCTTCCGGTCTTCGCGTTCAAGCTCCGCGACGATATCACTGGATACTCGGTTTTCGACCTGTCCGACCGGCTGCGGCAGCGGGGCTGGCAGGTACCCGCGTACACCTTCCCCGAGGACATGACGGACACCGCGGTGATGCGGATCGTGGTCAGGAACGGCTTCAGCATGGACCTGGCTAACCTGCTGCTCGACGACCTGAAGCTGCACGTACGGGGCCTCGAGCATCACCCCCAGACGCAGCCGCCGCCGGAGGTCCAGCGCAAGCGCCAGGCCTTCAGGCACTGAACCTGCCGCTCAGAAGGACGCCGACTCGTCCTGTACCACCGAGCGGCTCCCACCTACGATGGCTACGAGGACGGGGTGGTTCGTCGGGGGTATGGGGGAAACTCAGGGGGATGGCCCGGGCATCGGCAGGAAGGAGCCGACCATGACGGCACTGCGCAGCTATGTCGGCGGGGCGTGGGTCGATCCAGCTGATGAGGGGCGGCCAGTGCTTGATGCGGTGACCGGAGAGGAAGTCGCCCGGGTCTCCTCGGCGGGGATCGACTTCGGCGCGGCGCTCGAGTACGGGCGGGCTACCGGCGGACCGGCGCTGCGCGAGCTGACCTTCCACCAGCGGGCCGCGCTGCTCAAGTCGCTCGGGCTGCTGCTGCGCGAGCACCGCCAGGAGCTATACGCCCTGTCCGCGCGCACCGGGGCGACGCTCGGCGACTCCAAGTTCGACATCGACGGGGGCATCGGCGTCCTGCTCAGCTACGCCAGCAGGGCCAAGCGGGAGCTGCCGAATGACGTTCTCCTCGTAGAGGGCGCGGTCGAGCCGCTCGGCAAGGGCGGGACCTTCGTCGGCCAGCACATCCTGACCCCGCTCCACGGAGTCGCGGTACAGATCAACGCGTTCAATTTCCCGGTCTGGGGGCCGCTGGAGAAGTTCGCTCCCGCGTTCATCGCCGGCGTGCCGAGCCTGATCAAGCCGGCCACCCAGACCGCTTACCTGACGGCCAGGCTGGCGGAGCTGATGGCCGGATCCGGATTGCTGCCGCCCGGCTCACTTCAGCTGATCTGCGGCAGCGCCAGCGGCCTGCTCGATCACCTCGGCGAGCAGGACCTGGTGTTTTTCACCGGATCGGCCGCGACCGCCCGGCAACTGCGGGCTCACCCGGCCATCGTCGGGCGGTCGGTCCGGTTCAACGCCGAGGCTGACTCGCTGAACTGCTCCATCCTCGGCCCGGACGCCGTAGCGGGCACGCCAGAGTTCGACCTCTACGTCCGGCAACTCGTCACCGAGATGACGGTCAAGGCCGGCCAGAAATGCACCGCGATCCGCCGGGCCTTCGTGCCGACGGCCCTGGCGGGCCAGGTGGACGAGGCCGTGCGCGACCGGCTGGCCAAGGTCATCGTGGGCAGCCCGGCCGAGGAAGGCGTCCGGATGGGTGCGCTGGCCAGCCTGGAGCAGCGCGAGGAAGTGCGCCGCTCGGTGAAGGCGCTGCTGTCGGCGGGGCGGCTGGTCTTCGGGGATCCGGATCACGTCGAAGTCGTCGGCGCCAGTGCCGAGCGCGGGGCGTTCATCTCGCCGCTGCTGCTGCACAGCGACGATTCGGGCCGGCCGGAACCGCACGAGGTGGAGGCGTTCGGCCCGGTCAGCACCATCATCGGCTATCAGGGCAGCGCCGAGGTGATCGAGCTGGCGGCCCGGGGCCGGGGCAGCCTGGCCGGCTCGGTCGTCACCGCTGATGCGGCCTTCGCCCGTGAGGTGATCCTCGGCTTGGCCCCCTGGCACGGCCGGATCCTCATCCTCGACCATGACGACGCGGCCGAGTCGACGGGGCACGGATCCCCGCTGCCGATGCTCGTGCACGGCGGTCCCGGGCGGGCCGGCGGCGGTGAGGAGATGGGCGGCATGCGCGGCGTCCTGCACCATATGCAGCGCACTGCGATCCAGGCCAGCCCGCGTGTGCTGTCCGCGGTCACCGGCCGCTGGGTCACCGGAACCGAGCGGAACACGGCCGGAGGTCATCCGTTCCGCAAGTCCCTGGCCGAACTGAGGATCGGTGACACCGTGGTGGCCGGCCCGCGCCAGGTGACGCTGGCCGACATCGAGCATTTCGCCGAATTCACTGGCGATACCTTCTATGCGCACATGGACGAGGAGGCCGCGCGGGCCAACCCGTTCTTCGACGGCCGGGTCGCGCATGGCTACCTCATCGTGTCGTTCGCGGCGGGCCTGTTCGTGCAGCCCGACCCGGGGCCGGTGCTGGCCAACTACGGGCTGGAGAACCTGCGCTTCCTCACCCCGGTGTATCCCGGTGACGAGCTGACAGTGACGCTCACCTGCAAGCAGATCACCCCGCGCGAGGACGCCGAGCACGGCGAGGTGCGCTGGGACGCGGTGGTGACCAACCAGGACGGCAAACCGGTGGCCACCTACGACGTGCTCACCCTGGTGGCCAAGCAGTGGCCGCCGACCGCTACTCAGTGACGGTGCCACGAGCGTCGAGAGGGCGTCGAGAAAGAAGAAGAACGTGACGCCCAGAAGCACCCAGCCCATGGGGTTGCGCGGCTGGTGCCAAGCCACGATCACGCCGACCACGCCGAAAGACAGAAACAGCGCAGCGTGGCCGAGGCCGGAGAGCGTGAATTGGTGAGCCACCGAGGTAATCACCGCGGATGAGACGGTCAGGGTCTCGACCGGCCTTGCAGGCCGGATCGGGCATCCGGCCCTTGACCCCGTCGCTCCGGCCGCTCGGTCCGCGGTCATCAGCCCGCGTCGGCCGCAGCGATGGCCTCGAGCGTCTCGGGGAGTACCTGACCGCCGTCGACCACGATCGTCTGCCCGGTGATGTAGCCCGCCTCCTCCGTGGCCAGGAACAGCACGGCGTAGCCGATGTCATCGACGCTGCCGAGCCTGCGCATCGGTATCGACGCCACCATCTGGCTCGCGTGGTCGCCGGGCTCCGCCAGGCTCTCGGTGGCGATGTTGCCCGGTAGCACCGCGTTGACCGTGATGCCGCGCGGCGCCAGCTCGATCGCGGCGGTCCGCATGAAGCCCAGTTGGCCGGCCTTACTCGCGCCGTAGTGGGTCCAGCCCGGGAAGCCGGTGATCGGCTCGGTGATGGACGAGGTGATGATGACCCGGCCGCGGCCCGAGCGCTTCAGGGCGGGCAGGCACGCTTGGACCGAGAACACCGTGCCTTTCAGGTTGGTGCCGAACACCCGGTCCAGATCCTCCTCGGTCAGGTCCACCAGGCGTACCACAGGAAGTATCCCCGCGTTAGCGCACAGCACGTCGATGCCGCCGAACCGCTCGGTGGCGATCGCGGCCATCCGCCTGCAGTCCTCGCGGCTGGCCACGTCGGCCTGCACAAAGGAGACCTCCCCGGGGGGGCCCTCGGCGGCGGAGGCCTGGGTGTTGAGCTCCTCGGCTGCGGCCCGGGCGACGTCCGAGTCCCGGCCGGTGATCAGGACCCGCGCGCCATTGCGGGCGAATATGCTCGCGATACCCTTGCCGATGCCGCGGCTGCCGCCGGTCACCACAACGGCGCAGCCAGCGATCGATGTGAACATCGCAGGTCCTCTCAGTGTGTGCTTAGGTACCGCTCCGCAAGGTCACAGCTGTCCCGCGTGTACCCGGCGCCGAGTTCGGCGGCGATGTCGACGCCCGCGTGCGAGCCGATCCACGCGACCAGCAGCAGCCGCCGGAACAAGATGAACGTCCAGATCTCCGCCTCGTCCTCGGCGGTCAGCTCGCCGACCCGGCGGTATCCGGTCAGCCAGCTGTCCACCAGTGTCGGCACCTCGGCTGAGTGCTCGAAGAAACTCACCGAGGTCCCGAGGTCGTACAGATACCAGCTGAACCCGCAGTCGTCGAAGTCGATGACGCTGACGGCGCCCTGGTGGACGAGCAGGTTGGCCAGCCTGGTGTCGGCGTGGACCAGGCCGTAGCGCTCCGGACCCTGGCCGAACGCCGTCAGGCGCGCGTGCAACGTGTCGTCCAGCCGGGAGAGTATCCGGCGTTCGGACGGACCGACCCCGATGCCGTCCTGCCAGCGCCCCCACCTGGCCTGCTCGCCGAACGCTGCCGCGTAATCCCAGTGGAACCTGGTGAACCAGGGCGGCCGCGGCCAGCTTCGGGCGTGCCGGTGCATCCGCGCGGTGATCTCGCCGAGCTCGGCGAAGTGACCTCCGGTCAGCATGCCCCCGGGCTCATCCTCAGGCCCGCCTGGTTCGGTGCCGGGCAGGAACTCGAAGCGCACGCAGTGCCGGGCGGCCGCGCTGGGACCGCCACGCTCCGCCACCGTCACCACCCGCTGCCCGTCGGCGGCGGCCAGCACCCGCGGCGTGGGCACCCCGGCTTCCGCGCGCAGCGCGTCCATCCAGGCCAGCTCGGAGGCGATCTCCTGCTCGGTATGGTAGGAGAGCCGGTGCACGCGCAGTACCGACGGCCCGGCGTCGGGGTCAGACACCAGGAAGGTGGCGTTCTCCGAGACGTTGAGCAGCTCGACGGACGCATCGGGGTGACAGCCGTAGGCGCGCAGCGCCTCCCGGGCGCACCCGGTCACCCGGTCCATGACGTCCCCGCCCGCCGAAAGGTCGTGCCGGGCGGCCGGGAGATCGGTCTCAGTCGCCATGTCTAGTGCTCCCGCCCGGGAACGGCGGGCAGGCGGCGGTTCGCCCGCGGGCTTCCGATCACCAGCGCGGTCAGCATCACCGCTCCTTCTCGATCTCGACGCATCGCCTCGCCCGGAGCGCAGGGAAACCCCGGTTTCACCACGCTAGAACGGGGGTGAAACCGGGGTCTCATCGCGAGCCGCGAACCGCCGACTGGGCGTCAGTGGGTGGAGCCGTGCGCGGCGTCAAGCCGAGGCGCCGCGGAGACGGGCTAGGGCTTCGGCGAGGATGGCTTCGCCGTCGGAGTCGCTGCGGCGCTCCTTGACGTAGGCGAGATGCGTCTTGTAGGGCTCGACTCGCGGCGGAGTCGGCGGATTCTCCTCGTTCTGGCCAGCCGGGTTGCCGCAGCGGGGGCACTCCCACGTCTCAGGGATAGCGGCGTCGGTCGCGAAGCTCGGCCGCGTCTCGTGCTTGTTAGCGCACCAGAACGACACCCAGATACGGGGCGCGGACTCGCCACGCTCGGCCTCCCCCATCGGCCCCGCGCCGACCCTGCTGCCACGGATGGCGTTGCCACTACTCACAGATCACCCCTTGAAGGCCATAGAGCTGTTAACCCAGAACTTCGGTGCGGGAAGACGTACGCGTTAGTGATTGATCAGCCAGCCGAGAGCAATGATGTCAATGAACCAGATGATGCCGAAGAAGATGGTGATCCGGTCCAGGTTACGCTCGACGACGGAGGACGAGCCAAGGGTCGAGGACACCCCGCCGCCGAACAGGTCAGACAGGCCGCCGCCCTTGCCCTTGTGCAGCAGGACCAGCAGGACCATCACGAAACTCGTGATGATCAGGATAACGGAGAGCGCGATGATCATCTGGAGTTATCCATCTCCTGCTGACGAATGCCTATGCTGCCAGTTCACGATACCGGCAGATTTGAGCGAACTGCCCGGCGTCGAGGCTCGCGCCGCCGACGAGGGCGCCGTCGACGTCCGGCTGCGCCATGATCGGCGCGATGTTGCCGGGCTTAACGGACCCGCCATACAGGATACGCACACTGAAGCCTGTCTCGGCGTCATGAATCTCCGAAATCCGTGACCTAATCGCCGCGGTCATCTCCTGCGCGTCCCGCGGAGTGGCCACCTCCCCGGTCCCGATGGCCCAGACCGGCTCGTAGGCGATCACCATCGCGGCCACCTCGGCGGCCGGGATGCCGGCCAGCGACCCGTCGAGCTGACCGATACAGCACTGGATGTGCTCTCCGGCCTGGCGGACCTCGAGCGGCTCCCCCACGCAGAGGATCGGCGTCAGCCCCCACCTCAGCGCCGCCTGCACCTTGGCGTTGACCAGATCGTCGGTCTCCGCATGGTACTGGCGCCGCTCGGAGTGCCCGGCCAGCACGTACTCACAGCCCAGCTTG
>JASHYW010000563.1 GCA_030042885.1 Streptosporangiaceae bacterium
AAGGTGCGCCGCGGTGTCGCGGACGTGGCCACCTCGCGTAAACGCCTTGAACTCCAGATGAACCAGATCAACCAGACGTCCACCAGGCTCGAGAAGCAGGCCAAGGATGCGCTCGCCGCCGGACGCGAGGATCTGGCCAGGGAGGCGCTGACCCGCCGGTCCTCCGCGCAGAGTCAGCTCACCGATCTGCAGGCGCAGTACGCGCAGTTGCAGGGTGAGGAAGAGAAGCTGACGGTTGCCTCCCAGCGGCTGCAGGCCAAGGTGGACGCCTTCCGCACCAGGAAGGAGACCATCAAGGCCACCTACACCGCGGCCGAGGCGCAGACCAGGATCAACGAGGCGTTCTCCGGCATCTCCGAGGAGATGGGCGACGTCGGCATGGCGATCCAGCGCGCCGAGGACAAGACCGCGCAGATGCAGGCCCGGGCGGGCGCGATCGACGAGCTGATGGCTTCGGGCGCGCTCGACGACGCCGTGGGCGGCAAGCGCGACGATATCCAGTCCGAGCTGGACGCGATGAGCGCCGGCAGCGACGTGGAGCGGGAACTGGCCATGCTCAAGGGCGAGCTCACCGCGGGCGCGCCGAAGCAGATCGAGGGTTCCGCGGCCAACGGCGAGTCACAAGCCGCCCAGCAGGCCCCGGCCGATCAGCCCGCCCAGGGACCGTACGCACCGCCGCCGCCTCCGCCGGCCCAGCAGGAGGCGGAACAGGCCCAGCCTGCCCAGCAGACCCAGCCTGCCGGGCTCCCGGTCGCCGACCTGCCTGGCCTGGCCGACGAACAGCAGGATGGTGACGGATCGTGATCGTCAGAATCCTCGGCGAGGGCCAGTTCAGTGTCGACGATGGGGCCACCACCGAGCTGAACCGGCTCGACACCGAGCTTGAGGCCGCCGTCGAGGACGGCGACGAGGCCGCCTTCACCGCCGCGCTGACCGGTTTGCTGACCGAGGTTCGCGCGCATGGTTCACCGCTGCCCGCGGATATCCTTGAACCGTCGGAGCTGATCCTGCCTGCCCAGGACTCGAGCATGGACGAGGTGCGCAAGCTGCTTACGGACGAAGGCCTCACTACGGGCTGAGTGCCTATAAGCCAGAGCAGACTTGCGGACAACGTTCAGCTAAGGCTCAGCATCCGTCGGATACATTTCAGCTAAATAGTGCTGCTGGCTCCCGCTGGGCAATACCCAGCCGGGGCCGAACGGAGGTGGCGCCAGATGGCGCGTACCAGGTATGCGCCTGACCGGGGGCTGACGGCGCGGATGACCGCGACGATGTTCCTGCTCGGGCTGGTGTTTGTCGCGTTCATCGCCGCGATCATCGGCATCGGGGCCGCAAGCCACGCTTCCGACGCCGTGATCGTGCTGTTCGCACTGGTCCTCGGCGGCGGCGCGGCGATCGGATCGCTGTTCTACTCCGACAAGATCGCGCTCCGCACCGCGGGCGCGGTGGAGGTCACCCCGCAGCAGGCGCCACGGCTGCACGGCATCGTGGACCGGCTGTGCGCGCTGGCCGACATGCCCAAGCCGCGGGTGGCCATCGCCAACACGCCGCTGCCGAACGCCTTCGCGACCGGGCGCAATGCCGACACGGCGGTGCTCTGCGTGACCACGAGCCTGATGGACAAGCTGGACGATGCGGAGCTCGAGGGCGTCATCGCGCACGAGATGTCGCACGTGGCCCACAAGGACGTCCAGGTCATGACGATCGCCTCGTTCCTGGCCATCGTCGCCGCCCTGCTGATCAGGATCGCCTTCTACGGCGAGCTGTTCGGCGGCGGCCGCGGCCGGGGCGGCAACAACCAGAACGCCGCGATCGTCATGCTCGCGCTCATGGCGGTGAGCATCGTGGTCTACGCGATCAGCTTCCTGCTGATCCGGCTGCTGTCCAGGTACCGGGAGCTCTCCGCGGACCGCAGCGGCGCGCTGCTCACCGGCCAGCCGAGCGCGCTGAAGAGCGCGCTGGTGAAGGTCACCACCGATATCGGCAAGATCCCGACCAGGGATCTGCGCACCGCCGAGCCGCTGAACGCGTTCTTCTTCGCGCCGGCCATATCGCTCCGCGGCGGGGCGAGCTTGTCCACGGTCTTCTCCACTCACCCAAGCCTCGAGCGCAGGCTGGCTGAGCTCGACAAGGTTCAGCGCCAGCTTAACCAGGCCGGGTAGGGCGGTCGTGGGGTTCCTGGACACCCTGCTCGGCCGGACAAAGCCGGTCCAGCCCAAGCTGGATGACCTGTTCGCGCTGCCGTCCGCCGCCGTCACCCTCGAGGCGGGCACCGGGTTCAAGCCCACGGGCTCCGGCTCGGTCTGCTTCCGCCCGGTCGAGGGCCGGTCGTTCGCCGACGTGCAGAAGGACGTCACCGAACTGCTCGACGTGAGCGCGGGCCAGGAAGGCGGCCTGCCCGTCGAGGTGGTCAAGGACGACTACGGCTTCACCTGGCTGGTCAGCTCGCACATGTCCGATGAGCTCGACGCGCTGGTCACCGACCTGCACGCGGTCAACTCCTCGCTGGTCGACAACGGCTTCGGCCCGCAGTTGCTGTGTACCCTGGTCGCCTTCCGCGACGACCAGGAACGCCGGCTGGCCCTGGTCTACCTGTACAAGCGGGGCACGTTCTACCCGTTCGCTCCGCTGGACGGCGAGCGCCGGGACAACGCGCTCGAGCTGCAGGTCAAGGGAGTCATCGGCACCGACCTGAAGTTCGAGCCCGATCTGGCCCGCTGGTTCCCCGTGTGGGGTGCCCCGGGGCTGTGACCAGGGGCCGAGGGGGTCGGGGGGAAAGGCTTCCCCCCAGGAGCGGGGGATCCCGGGGGGTCGTCCCCCCGGGGCCAGCACAGTGGCTGGAATGTCAGCGCCGCGCATATCGTTGGATGTGCACGTGGGATCACTCCCGCGTCGCGCACGCGGCACACGAGCAAAGACAGGAGCTAAGGTGACTGTTCAGCAAGAGGCCACGCAGGGAATCATCCTGACCGACGTAGCGGCCGCCAAGGTGAGCAGCCTGCTCGCTCAGGAGGGGCGGGACGACCTGAAGCTGCGCATCGCGGTCCAGCCGGGCGGCTGCTCCGGGCTTCGTTACCAGCTCTACTTCGATGAGCGCGAGATCGACGGCGACATCGTCAGCGAGTTCGGCGGTGTGCAGGTCGTAACCGACAGGATGAGCGCCCCGTACCTGATGGGAGCGACCATCGACTTCGTGGACACGATCGAGAAGCAGGGCTTCACGATCGACAACCCGAACGCGACGGGTTCCTGCGCCTGCGGCGACTCCTTCCACTGACGCCCGGCCGGGACAGCCGCCGTGCGCATCGCCGTCACGGGGTCGATTGCGACCGACCACCTGATGACGTTTCCCGGCAAGTTTACCGACCAGCTCATCGCGGACAAGCTCGATAAGGTCTCGCTGTCATTCCTCGTTGACGACCTGGCTATCCGGCGTGGCGGGGTCGCGGCCAACATCGCCTTCGGCCTGGGCGTGCTCGGCCTGCGGCCGCTGCTGGTCGGCGCGGTCGGATCCGACTTCGGTGACTACCGGCACTGGCTGGAAGAGCACGGGGTGAGCACTGCGGGCGTCCGGGAATCGCTGCTCCGGCATACCGCGCGCTTCGTGTGCACCACCGACGCCGACGGGAACCAGATCGGCTCGTTCTACGCGGGCGCCATGGCCGAGGATGTGGAGATCAGGATTGCGCCGCTGGCGGAGAGCCACGGCGGCATCGACCTCGTCCTGATCGGCGCGGGTGACCCCGGGGCCATGGTGGTGCACACCGCGGAATGCCGTGACGTCGGCCTCCCGTTCGCCGCAGACCCTTCACAGCAACTGGCCCGGATCCTCGGCGACGAGCAGGTGCGCGCGCTGGTCGACGGCGCCGAGTACCTGTTCGGCAACGAGTACGAGGAGGCGCTGATCGAGCGCAAGTCGGGCTGGACCAGTACGGAGATCCTGGCCCGGGTGGGGGTCAGGATTACCACCCTGGGCCCGGGCGGTGCGCGGATCGAGCAGGCCGGGCAGCAGCCGGTGACGGTGCCCGCGGTCCCGGACGCCAAGCCCGCCGACCCGACCGGCTCGGGCGACGCCTTTCGCTCCGGCTTCCTGGCCGGCGTGGCCTGGGGCCTGTCCCTCGAGCGCTGCGCCCAGCTCGGCAACCTGATGGCCGTGCACGCCCTGGAATCCACCGGCCCGCAGGAGTACAACCTCAAGCCCGGCCCGCTGACCGACCGCTTCGCCGCCGCCTACGGCGACGACGCGGCGGCAGAGGTCGCCGCTCACCTGCCAGCCTGAGTGGTTCCACGCCACGGGACCCGCGGAATGTGCCGCAAACCCAGACCATCCCGCTGCTGACGTCGGTGACCACACCGGCCGGACCGTGACCCGGGCTGCTCAGTCACCCTCGCGAACTGGTGGCCTTGGCGCCGCGCCCAGCAGCGCGTC
>JASHYW010000564.1 GCA_030042885.1 Streptosporangiaceae bacterium
GTCGATGTCAGGGCCGGGCGTTCTCATCCTCGATGTCCTCGATGTTCTCCGGAAGGAACGGCGCGAGATCCGGCAGGTCCTCCAGGCTGGCCAGGCCCAGCCGCTCCAGGAAGTACCCGGTGGTCCGGTACAGGATCGCGCCGGTCTCGGCGTCGGTGCCCGCCTCCTCGACCAGGCCGCGCAGCACCAGCGTGCGCATTACGCTGTCGCAGCTGACGCCGCGCACGGCCGAGACCCGGGCCCGGCTGACCGGCTGCCGGTAGGCCACGACGGCCAGGGTCTCCAGCGCCGCCTGGGTGAGGCGGACCTCCTGCCCGTCGCTCACGAACCGCTCGATCAGCGGGGCGCAGTCCTCCCGGGTATAGAACCGCCAGCCGCCCGCGATCTCGCGCAGGTCGAAGCCGCGGCCCTCGGCGGCGTAGGCCGCGGCCAGGCCACGTAGCTCGGCCAGGACCTCGTTACGGGGCCGCTCGAGCACCTGCGCGAGCACCACCACCGGTACCGGCTCGTCGGCGACCAGCAGGATCGCCTCCAGGGCCGCCCGCAGGCCAGGGCCCGGACGGGTTTCGGTGTCTTGAATGTCCTCGGATCCGGTGCTCATCGGTTAATCGTCACTTTCCGTCATCACATTGACGCTATCAGTGTCCATACGGCCCGTCCACGTCACGTAAAGCTCGCCGAGCGGGCTGACCTGCTCGAACGACACGGCGTCCTCCCGGTACAGGTCGAGCAGGGCCAGGAAGGAGGCCACGATCTCGTAGCTGCCCGCCGCGTTCGCCGTCAGCTGGCGGAAGCTGGCCCGGCCGAGTCTGGAGAGCAGGGCGGTGATGATGCGCGCCTGGTCCCTGACGCTGATCACGGGGGTGTGGATATGCTCGGTCGACACCTTGGGCGGCGGCTTCGGCGCGAGCGCGAGCGCGGCGAGCCTGGCGAACTCGGCCTGGCCCAGGCCCAGCAGGACCTCGGGCAGCAGGTCGGCAAAGCGCGGCTCGAGCGGGACCCGGCGGGGGAAGCGGCGGGCCGCCGCGGCCATCCGGGCGGCGAAGATGGCCGCCACCTCCTTGTACGCGCGGTACTGGAGCAGCCGGGCGAACAGCAGGTCCCTGGCCTCGAGCAGGGCGAGATCTTCCTCGTCCTCCACCTGGCCGGACGGGAGCAGCCTGGCGGCCTTCAGGTCGAGCAGGGTGGCCGCGACGACCAGGAAGTAGCTGACCTGATCCAGGTCCCAGCCGTCGGAACGTTCCGAGATGTAGGCGATGAACTCGTCGGTGACCTGGGACAGAGCGACTTCGGTGATGTCCAGCTTGTGCTTTGAGATCAGCGCGAGCAGCAGGTCGAACGGGCCCTCGAACACGTCGAGGTGGACCTCGAAGCCTGCCGCGGCGCGCGGCGCGCCCTCGGTGCCCGTGGCCCCCTCGGTGCCAGGGGCGGCCCCCGCGTCGTTGATGTCCACAGTCATGACGGTAGCGGAGTCTGGTTGCGGAATGATGCGGGACTAGCTTGCGGCTCCGGCGTTTGAGCCGATGATGCTCCCTCTGGCGCCTGGTGACGCGGGCGCGTCGGCGCTGGCCTGGTTCGCGGTGGCGATGCGGCGGGCCAGCAGGCTGTCCGGGCCCCGCGCATCGAGGTCGGCGAGCAGTACGGCGATCGCCTCGCGGACGATCCGGCCGCGGTCTGCTGCGGCTCCGTAGCGCAGCAGCGCGAGCCGGGCGCGTTCCAGGTCAAGTAGTTCCTCGGCGGACAGGTAGACCGTGATCTTCTGGGTGTGCCTCTCCCGGCCGCTGGCCCGGCGCTGGTCGCCTCCGTCCGGACCGGGAGTGGCGGGGCGCAGCAGTTCCGCGACCCCGGGCAGGCTCACCCTCCGTGATCGACTCCTGCCTGCCGCCACCGCTCCAGTACCTCCTTAGCCAGCTCCCGGTAGGAATTTGCCCCCATCGACCCGGAATCGAAGCTGGTAATAGGCTCTCCCGCCACCGTAGCGTCCGGGAACCTCACCGTGCGGTTGATTACAGTATGAAAAACCTTGTCGCCGAAACCATTGACAATGCTGGCCAGAACCTCACGGGTATGAAGCGTCCGTGAGTCGTACATGGTGGCGAGCAAGCCGTCGATCGTGAGCTTGGTGTTCAGCCGGCGCGAAACCTTGTCGATGGTCTCCATCAGCAGCGCCACGCCGCGCATCGCGAAGTACTCGCACTCCAGCGGGATGATCACCCCGTCCGCGCAGGCCAGCGCGTTGATGGTCAGCAGGCCGAGCGACGGCTGACAGTCGATCAGGATCACGTCGTAGTCCGGCACCAGCGGCTCAAGCACCCCGCCGAGCACGTACTCCCGGCCGACCTCGTGCACGAGCTGGACCTCGGCGCCGGACAGGTCGATGTTGCTTGGCAGCAGGTCCATGCCGTCGACGCCGGTCTTGAACAGCACGTCCTGCGCGGTGACGTCACGCTCCATGAGCAGGTTGTAGATGGTGCCGTCGATGTCGTGCGGCTGGATGCCCAGCCCGACCGACAGTGCTCCCTGCGGGTCGAAGTCGACGAGCAGCACCCGCCGGCCCTGCTCGGCCAGGGCTGCGCCGAGGTTGATCGTCGTGGTCGTCTTGCCGACGCCGCCCTTCTGGTTGCAGACGGCGACCGTGCGTGCGGGGCCGTGCTCCATGAGCGGCTCCGGATCGGGGAAGGCCGAGAGGGGCCTCCCGGTTGGACCCAGTTCTCTTGCCTGGGGCTCTGTCATTCGCGATGCTGCCACCGGCGGTAACCTCCTGGGGCTATGGCCGCGACGTTGCCCACGGAACCTGGGTTGAGACTCTAGGGCCTCGACCTGGGGCCGGCAAGCAGACGCGCCGTTCGCGCCCGATATCCACCTGCTGAGGCGCACCATCGGCGGTGGCCGGACAGTGCCGGGCCAGCCCGGGGAACGTGCCAGCGCGACCTGGGAGGAAACCTGATCGCGCTGGCCCCCGCCGGGCCAATGGCCGGCTACAGCGCCTCCAAGGCCGCCGCCCACTCCATCACCCCGGTGCCGGGCCTGGCCGGACTTCGGCCCCGCCCGTGCCTGGCGTCAGGCGCTGGCCGCGTGCCGCCAGAAGTCCCGCATCAGGGCGGGCGGGGTCGGTCCGGCCATTTCCAGCTGGCTGAGCAAGATGGTGATCGTGCCGGTGGACGGGGTGATGTGCGCTGCGGTTCCGGTACCGCCGACCCAGCCGTAGCGTCCCGGGATGTTCCAGGGGTCGATGGGCTCGACGTCAACTGAGCCGCCGAAGCCCCAGCCCTGGCCTTCCAGGATCAACCGGCTGGCATCGCGCTGGGAGGGGGTCAGCTGGTTGGTGGTCATCTGCCGCACCGATCCGGGCGGGAGCAGCTGGCGGCCGCCGGCGCTCCCGTCGGCCAGCAGCATGCGGGCGAAGCAGTGCCAGTCATCGGCGGTCGAGACCAGGCCGCCGGCTCCGGAGGGGAATGCCGGCCGGCGGCTCCACTGCCCCCCGGGGGCGTCAACCAGTTCCAGGCCGCCCGCCGGATGGGCCCGGTAGTAGCTGGTGAACCGGTCGAGCTCGCCGGCCGGGCCGGCCGGCGAACGGACCACAACCGGTGAGGCCAGCTCCGGCAGCCAGGACCCGACCGGGTCCTCCAGCGCGATCCGGCCATCCTCGACCAGCATCATCGCCGCCGGCGCGGTGATGGGCTTGGTAATCGACGCGATACGGAAGATCGAATCCCGGGCCATCGGGCAGGTGCCGTCCGCGTCGGCACAGCCGACGGCCTGGACCTT
>JASHYW010000565.1 GCA_030042885.1 Streptosporangiaceae bacterium
CCCGGCGGGCCTGGCAGCAGCTGCAGGCCCAAGGCGACGACCTGGCCAAGAACGTGTACATGGAACAGCTGCACGACCGCAACGAGGTGCTCTACTACCGTGTGCTGCTGGACCACCTGGCCGAGCTGCTGCCCGTCGTCTATGACCCCACGGTCGGCGACGCGATCGAGCGGTACTCCCACGAGTACCGCCGCCCACGGGGGATCTACCTGTCCATCGACCGGCCGGACGCCATCCAGGCGGCGTTCGGCACGCTGGGCCTAGGGCCGGGCGACGTGGACCTGATCGTGTGCAGCGACGCCGAGGAGATCTTGGGCATCGGCGACTGGGGCGTCGGCGGCATCCAGATCTCGGTCGGCAAGCTGGCGGTCTACACCGCCGCGGCCGGCATCGACCCGCGCCGGGTGATCCCGGTGTCGCTGGACGTGGGCACCGACAACGAGGGGCTGCTGAACGACCCGCTGTACGTGGGCAACCGGCACGCCCGGGTCCGCGGGAAGGCCTACGACGCGTTCATCGAGAACTACCTTCAGGTCGCGTCGTCGCTGTTCCCCGGCGCGCTGCTGCATTTTGAGGACTTCGGCGCGAACAACGCCCGGCGGATCCTGGTCACCTACCGGGACCGGTACCGGATCTTCAACGACGACATGCAGGGCACCGGGGCGGTGGTCATGGCGGGCCTGTTCAACGCGCTGAAGGTCACCGGAACCCGGTGGCGGGACCAGCGGGTGGTCATCCTGGGCGGCGGCACCGCCGGGGTCGGCATCGCCGACCAGATCCGCGACCAGATGACCCGCGACGGGCTGAACGAGGCTGCCGCCACCCGGCAGGTCTGGATCGTGGACCTGCCGGGCCTGCTGGCCGAGGACATGGGCGACGGCCTGCTGGACTACCAGCGTCCCTACGCCCGCCCGGCCGCCGAGGCCGCGGGCTGGGCCACCACGCCGGTACAGGTGGATCCGTCCGCGGCCACCCGCTGGCCGCAGATGGCCGCGCTGCGCCAGGCCCGGGCCTCCTCCGGCATCATCACCCTGGAAACCGTGGTCGGGCAGGTCAAGCCGACGGTCCTGATCGGGGCCTCCACCGCCCATGGGGCCTTCACCCAGCAGATCGTCGAGACGATGGGCGCCGCAACGCCCCGACCTGTCATCTTCCCGGTCTCCAACCCAACCTCCCAGATTGAGGCGATGCCGGCCGACATCATCGCCTGGTCCAAGGGCACGGCGCTGGTGGCCACCGGCCTGCCCATCCCGCCGGTGGACTACGCGGGCGTGCGGTACTGGATCGGGCAGGCCAACAACGCCTTGCTGTACCCCGGCCTTGGCCTGGGCACGATCGTGTCCGGCGCGTCCAAGGTGACCGACGGCATGCTGCTGGCCGCCGCCGAGGCGGTGGCGGGCCAGGCCGACGTCAGCGCGCCGGGCGCCTCGCTGCTGCCCGCAGTGGAGAACCTGCGCGCCTCCTCGGCCACCACCGCGGTCGCCGTGGCCCGGGCCGCGGCCGCCGACGGCGTGGCCACCAGGAAGCCGGACAACCTGGTGCAGGCGGTGCAGGACGCGATATGGCAGCCGACCTATCCCGATTCGGTGTCGTGATGCCGGCGCCGGGCAGCGTGGCCGGCAGGACGAGTCGGCGAGCTCAAGCCGGAACGTTTCCCGCTGACCGCGCTGCCGCCACGGGCAGAGGTCCGGACCGCCGCGGCCAGGGCACTTTGGACGGGATGGTCCGTGCGCACGCGGCCTGAAGGCCGCCGCGGTGAGCCTGTTCAAGATCGCCAACGACCTGCGCGGGCTCGGCTCCGGACCCTGCACCGGGCTCGATGAGCTGCTCTTCTCGGCCAACGAGCCGGGCTCCTCGATCATGCCGGGCAAGGTCAACCCGACCCAGGCCGAGGCCATGCTGATGGTCGCCATCCACGTCATCGCCTCCGACGTCGCGGTGACGATGGGCGGGAACGAGGGCAACTTCGAGCTGAACGCCTTCCGTCCCATCCTGATCGCCAACTACCTGCACTCGGCGCTGATCCTGGCCGACATGTGCGACCACTTCCGCCGGTTCATGGTCGAGGGCACCCAGCTGAACCAGGCCCAGCTCAAGGACAACATCGACCGGTCGGTGATGATGGTCACTGTCCCGGTTATCGGCTACGACAAGGCCGCGGCTATCTCCTACTACGCCATCGATCACGACCTCACCCTCAAGCAGGCGGCGCTGGCCAAGGGCGTGTCCGAGGACCTGCACGGCAAGGTCGTCATCCTGTGCCGTGCCAAAACTCCCTCATAGCCGCTGGCCTGGCCTTTCGTGCTCGCTAGGCTGCTCTGCGGTACTCGCTGATCAGGCCGCCAAGGACCTGTCGGCGCTCGATCCGGGCGGTGATATCGACGGCCCGGCCGGGCTGCCGCGGAGGTTCCTGCCGCAGGCTCTGATGCGGCCGATGTCCGTTGTAGTGGCGGGCGAACTCGGCCAGCAACTTGCGAAGATGCCCCTTACCAAGGATCAGCACGTGATCCAGGCACTCACGGTGAAGCGTGCCCACGAACCGCTCCGCAAATGAGTTCGCCCGCGGCGACTGGACTGGCGTCTTGATCACCCGCATGCCATTGCCAGGGAAGACACCGTCGAATGTCGTGGTGAACTTGCTGTCCTGGTCACGGATCAAGAACCTGAACCCGTTCGCGCACTCACCCAGATCCATGAGGAGGTTGCGGGCCTGCTGAGCGGTCCACGCCCCGGTCGGGTGCGCGGTGACGCCCAGGATCAGGACTCCCGACATAGGGAGATCGTTTATGCAGGGTTCGGGTGGGATTTGACCTCGTAGCGCAGGACGAGATCGGTGCCGGGGTAGCAGGCGCCGACAGCGGTGAGCTGGTCGCAGAGGGTGGCCAGGGCCTGGGTGCGCCGGGGTGCGGTGAGCGGGTCGAGCCGGATGACCAGTTCACCGGGGCCGGGCCGGATGTCGCCGGAGTTGGTGAGGGCCTCTCGGATCAGCGCGTATGCCTCGTCGCCGGCCCGGGCGTAGTAGCGGTCAAGGGCGCGGGCCAGCATGGTTTCGGCGTTGTAGG
>JASHYW010000566.1 GCA_030042885.1 Streptosporangiaceae bacterium
GACCGTACGCGCGGCCACCGCCACGCCGGAGGGAGCAACGCCGACCGAAGCAGCACGCCCCGGCGGGTCGCCGGCCACCGGGGCGGGCTGCGCGCCGGAGGCGCCGGCCATCCCGGTGACGTACGACAGGTAACCCGGCACCAGCGGCAGGCAGCAGGGCGACAGGAAGGTAACCGCGCCGGCCGCGGCGGCCACCGGCAGCGCCAGGATCAGCGGCCCGGACGTCACCAGCTGGCCCACCCCGCTCATGGCACCCTCCGGACGGCCCGCGGCAGCACGGAGGTCCGCGCGATGCGCGCCAGGAAACCCCGTGCGGCCCGGCCAGTCATGCCATCACTATGCCACGCGGCCGCGAGCCGGTCACGCGTGCCTACTACATCACGTAGTGGAAGACGGCCCTGACCTCTCCGAGGCCGCCGGGGGCAGGACGACGATGAGGACGACGTAGCAGGCCAGCGCGGCAGCGAAGGCAAGAGCCATGCCCAGGGACGCGCCGCTGGCGCCGCTGCCGGTGAACCCGAGCCCGGCGAAACCGCCGCCGACGATGAACAGCAGGCCGAGGGCTGACATCCAGATCGCCAGGTTGTGCCTCGCCGCGATGGCCCTGACCAGTTGCATGATCGCGGCGATGCCCAGCAGGATGCCCAGGATCACGTGCAGGGCGATTACCGGGCTGGAGAACAGCCCGATGGACTTGGTCGATGTCGGCGCCGTCCCGTACAGGTTGTAGATCATGCCCAGGATGAACTCGATGATCAGCATGACCACCGCGCCGAGGCTGGACATCCGCAGCCGGGCGAGCCGCTCCGCCTGGGTCTGCCCGGCCGCCCTGGTGACCGTATGGGTCTGCGACATTCCGCACCTCCCCGTCGAACGAGATCCTAACCGCTTCCAATTTCGCCGATGGCGCCGCGGGGAGCATCGGCCAGATGGCCAGTGCCGGATCAAACGGCATGGCCGACGCCCGGAACCCTACCTCCGGGAAGCCGGATCCTGGCCGGAGCCGCTAAGGTTGGCCAGGTGAGATCCGTCCTCACCCGCGCGCAGTCACCGGCCCGGGACGCCAGGAAGCCGGGCACCTGGCTGCTCCTCGCCGGCCTGGCCGTGTTCGGCCTGGCCCTCGGGTGCTACGTGATCTACGCGGTCATCCACCCGAAGAACTTCACCCTGGACCCGGTCGACCTGGCCGTGTACCGGTCGGGCGGGCTCATCGTCCGGCACGTCAGGCCGCTGTACAACCCCCGCCTGGCGGCACCGCTGTACGACTGGACCGGGTACAGCAGCCTGCACCTGCCGTTCACCTACACGCCGTTCGCCGCGATCGTGTTCGCGCTGGTCTCCTTCGTGCCGTGGGGACCGGCCCAGCAGCTGTCGGTGGCAGTGGACATCATCGCGCTGCTGGCCGCGCTGTGGTTCACGCTCGGCGGGCTCGGCTACCCCAAGGACAGGATCAGGGTCGGCGCCACCCTGCTCGGCGCGGGCGCCGTCTTCTGGACCGAGCCGGTGCTCCGGACCATGTACCTCGGCCAGGTCAACCTGGTCCTGATGGCGCTGATCATCTGGGACCTGTGCCAGCCCGATACGGCCAGGAGCCGGTGGTGGAAGGGGTTCGGCACCGGGATCGCGGCCGGCATCAAGCTGGTCCCGCTCATCTTCATCCCGTACCTGCTGGCGGCCAGGAAGTTCCGCCAGGCGGCCCTGGCCTGCGCCGGGTTCGCCTTCACCGTGCTGCTCGGCTTCGTGATCCTGCCCGCCGATGCCGCCAAGTGGTGGTTCGGCGGGCTGTTCGCGCAGGGCGGCCGGGCCGGGTTCATCGGCTGGGCGGGCAACCAGTCGCTCGACGGGATCATCACCAGGCTGTCCGGCAGCATCCACGCGGGAGAGCCGGCCTGGATCGTGGCCGCGGTCGTGCTCGGCCTGGCCGGGGTGGCCTCCGCCGCCCTGCTTGACCGCAAGGGGCACGCCGTGCTGGGCCTGCTCATGGCCGCGCTGACCGGCCTGCTCGTCTCTCCGATCAGCTGGGATCATCACTGGGTCTGGATCGCGCCGGGCGCGGTCGTGGCCGCGCACTACGCGGTGCGGGCCTGGCAGCGCGGAGCCAAGGGGGCCGCCGCGGCGTACACGGTCGGCGCCGTGGCCATCGTGGCCTGGTTCGGCGCCTGGCCGACCAGCCTGTTCGGCGCCAGGCCCAACCTCGGCCACGATTCGCTGGGCCTGATCTGGATCCCGCGTAACACCGACCCGGTCCTGTACATCAAATACGGCGAGCGGCCCTGGCTGGTCGAATACCACTGGCACGGCCTGGCGCTGATCACCGGCAACGCCTATATCCTGGCCGGGCTGGTCATGTTCGGAGTCCTGCTCGCGATCTCGCTGCTGCTGCCGGTGCCGACCAAGGAGCACGACGATGAGCCTGGGCGACGTCAGACAGATCAGCGACGGCATCTACGCCTACCTGCAGCCTGACGGAAGCTGGTACCTCAACAACACCGGCTTCCTGGTCAGTCATGGAGTCGGCGCCGGCGTGATCAGCATCGACGCCACCTCCACCGAGCGGCGCACCCGCGCCTACCTGGACGTCATCGCCACGGTGACGCAAAAGCCGGTCCGCGCGCTGGTCAGCACCCACCACCATGGCGATCACACCCATGGCAACTACCTGTTCGCCGGCGCCACCATCGTCGGCCATGAACGGTGCCGGGAGGCAATCCTCGGTACGCCCATACCCCCTCCGCCCGGCGTCTGGACCGACGTGGACTGGGGGCATCTAGAGCCCGCGCCGCCGTTCCTGACCTACACCGACGGCGTCACGCTGTGGTCCGGTGACCTGCGCTGCGAGGTCCGCTACGTGGGCACGCCCGCGCACACCACCAACGACTCGATCCTCTACATCCCCGAACGTTCCGTGGCCTTCGCCGGCGACCTGCTGTTCAACGGCGGCACCCCGTTCGCGCTCATGGGCTCGGTCAGCGGCTGGATCGAGGTACTGGAGACCGTGCTGCGCCCGCTCGGCGCCCGGACCCTGGTACCCGGCCACGGCCCGGTCTGCGGCCCCGAGGTCATCGACGATGTCCTCGCCTACCTGCGCTTCGTACAGCACACGGCCCGCGCGGCCCGGGCGGAGGGCCTGTCTCCGCTGCAGGCCGCACGCCGAGTTGACCTGGGCAAGTTCAAAGATCTTCTTGAT
>JASHYW010000567.1 GCA_030042885.1 Streptosporangiaceae bacterium
AAGAAGAAGGTCATCATTGACAGTGTGACGATCAAGAAAACCTGACACGAGCACGACAGCGCAGGAGGTTCGCCGTGACGACCGCCGACCATCCGTGGGGCCGGGTAGATGCCGACGGGACGGTGTATGTCCGTACCGCCGACGGCGAGCGGGTGATCGGCTCATGGCAGGCGGGAAGTCCGGAGGAGGCGCTGGCCTTCTACGAGCGTAAGTACGAGGCGCTCGAGACCGAGGTGGTGCTGCTCGAGCAGCGGATCACTGCCACCGACATGGCACCCGCCCAGGCCGCGGCCTCCGTGGAGCGCCTGCTCCACAGCATCGCGGAGGCCAATGCGCTGGGCGACCTGGACGGGCTGCGCGCCCGCCTGGAGCGGCTGACCGAGGACGTCGGCCACCGCCGCGAGGAAGCCAGGGTGGCCAGGGAACAGGCCCGCGTCCAGGCCAGGCAGATCAAGGAGCGGATCGTCGCCGAGGCGGAGCAGATCGCCGCCGAGGCGACCCACTGGAAGAGCAGTGGGGAGAGGATGCGCGAGCTGCTCGAGGAGTGGAAGGCGGCCCCGCACGCCGACCGGGCCGCCGAGGCCGCCTTGTGGAAGCGGCTGTCCGCGGCCAGGAACGCGTTCACCAAGCGGCGCAAGGCGTACTTCGCCACCCTGGAAGCCGAGCGAGAGGACGTCAGGGCCCGCAAGGAGAAGCTGGTCGCCGAGGCCGAGACGCTGTCAGGATCGACCGAATGGGGCCCGACCACCAGCGCCTTCCGCGAGCTGATGCGCAAGTGGAAGGCGGCCGGGCGCGCGGACCGGGAATCCGAAGCCGAGCTGTGGAAGCGGTTCCGGGCGGCGCAGGACAAGTTCTTCACCGCCCGCGCGGAGGTGTTCTCGGCCAAGGACGCCGCGCTGCGCGAGCATGCCGAGGCCAAGCAGCAGCTGCTCGACCAGGCGCAGGCCCTGCTGCCGGTGACCGATGTCCGGGCGGCCAGGTCCGCGCTGCGCGGGATCCAGGAACGCTGGGAGCAGATCGGCGCCGTGCCGCGCGATGCGCGCGAGCACCTGGAGTCCGGGCTTCGGCGGGTCGAGGAGGCGGTACGCAAGGCCGAGGAGGCTCAGTGGCGCCGGTCGAACCCCGAGGCGCTGGCCCGGGCCGAGGGCACGGTGGCCCAGCTGCGCGCGACCATCACGCAGCTGGAGGAGCAGCTGGCCAGGGCGCGCGAGCGGGGTGACGCCACGGCCGCGCGGACCGCCGAGGAAGCCCTGACCGCACGCCGCGCCTGGCTGGAAGAAGCCGAGCACACGCTGGCTGAATTCAGCCGCTAGTTCGTGACCCGGTAGACGTCGTAGACGCCGTCGATGGCGCGGACGGCGCGCAGCACGTGGCCGAGGTGCTTGGGGTCGCCCATCTCGAACGTGAAGCGGCTGATGGCCACCCGGTCCCGGGTGGTCGTGACCGTCGCGGACAGGATGTTGACGTGCTGGTCCGATAGCACCCTGGTCACGTCGGACAGCAGCCTGGTACGGTCGAGCGCTTCCACCTGGATGGCCACCAGGAACATCGAGCCGTCCGTCGGCGCCCAGTGCACCTCGACCAGCCGCTCCCGCTGGATGTCGCTCAGGTGGGCCAGGTTCACGCAATCGGTGCGGTGCACGGACACGCCGTGCCCATGGGTAACGAAGCCGCTGATCTGGTCCCCCGGCACGGGGGTGCAGCAGCGGGACAGGCGGACCCACACGTCCGGCGCGCCGGTGACCTCGACGCCGGACTCCGAAGGCGCCCTGGGCCGGGGCGCCCTGGCGGGCAGAGTGGTCTCGGCCAGCTCCTCCTGGGCGCCGGCCAGCCCGCCGACCGACCTGACCAGCTTCTCGACCACCGACTGGGCGCTGACCCGCCCTTCGCCGACCGCGGCGTACAGCGCGGACACGTCCGGGTAGCGCAGGTCGTGGGCCAGCGTGATCAGCGTGTCGGCGGCCGCGAGCCGCTGCAGCGGCAGGCCCTGCTTGCGCATGGCCTTCGCGATCTGGTCCTTGCCCGCCTCCACCGCGGCTTCCCGGCGCTCCTTGGAGAACCACTGGCGGATCTTGTTCCGCGCGCGGGGGCTCTGCACGAACTTGAGCCAGTCCCGGCTCGGCCCGGCCTCGGCCGTCTTGGCGGTGATGATCTCCACCGTGTCGCCGTTGTCGAGCGTGGACTCCAGCGCGACCAGGCGGCCGTTGATCTTCGCGCCTATGGTCCGGTGACCGACCTCGGTGTGGATGGCGTAGGCGAAGTCCACCGGGGTCGAGCCCTGCGGCAGCGGGACCACGTCGCCGCGCGGGGTGAACACGTAGACTTCGGCGGCGGCCAGGTCGAAGCGGAGTGACTCGAGGAACTCGGCGGGATCCTCCGTCTCGCGCTGCCAGTCGACCAGCTGCCTGAGCCAGGCCATCTCCTGCGTCTCGTCCTTGGCGTCCTTGGCCCGGCCGTGGAAGATCATCTGCTGCTTGTACTTCCAGTGGGCCGCGACCCCATACTCCGCCCGGCGGTGCATGTCCAGCGTCCTGATCTGCAGCTCGACTGGCTTGCCGCCGGGGCCGATCACCGTCGTGTGCAGCGACTGGTACATGTTGAACTTGGGCATCGCGATGTAGTCCTTGAACCGTCCGGGGACGGGGTTCCACCGCGCGTGGATGGCGCCCAGCGCCGCGTAGCAGTCGCGGACGGACTCGACGAGGACGCGGATGCCCACCAGGTCGTAGATGTCGTCGAAGCCGACGTTCCTGGCGATCATCTTCTGGTAGATCGAGTAGTAGTGCTTGGGACGGCCGGTGAC
>JASHYW010000568.1 GCA_030042885.1 Streptosporangiaceae bacterium
CTCTTCTCGTACGTGGTCGACCTCAATCTGTCGCGCGCCTATGTGCTTATCGCTCTGCCAACCACCATGGTGCTTGACCTGTTTTCCAGGTATGCCATCCGCAAGCGCCTGCACAGGCAGCGAGCATCTGGCCAGTGCATGCTCAGTGTGGTGGCCGTGGGCCATGAGACCTCAGTGGCCGATCTGGTCAAGGAACTCCGGCGCGACTGCTACCACGGGCTCACTGTGGTCGGCGCCTGCGTTGCGCAGCCATCGGAGTGCTCGGACGTGGCCGGGGTCCCGGTATACGGAGGGCTTGACGATGTCACCACAGCCGTCAAGGCCTTCGGCGCCGATACCGTCGCGGTGCTCGCCTGCCCCGAAATGGACGGCATCAGGCTCCGCGGTCTCGCCTGGGAGCTGGAGAAAACCCGTACTGACCTGTGCGTCTCGCCCGCGCTGCTTGACGTTGCAGGCCCTCGGACGACGATCAGGCCGACGGCTGGGCTCACGCTTCTCCATGTAGACCATCCGCAGCTGTCCGGCCTGCGCTTGCTCGTCAAGGATTTGTTCGATCGCTGTGTCGCTGCGGTGGGGCTGCTCGTGCTATCGCCGCTCATGGCCTTCGTGGCCCTGATGATCTGGCTCCATGACCGCGGCCCGGTGCTGTTCACGCAGGTCAGGGTGGGCAAGGACGGCCACGTGTTCAAGCTCTACAAGTTCCGCACCATGGTCGTGGACGCTGAGCAGCGCAAGGCGGAACTGCTGGCGAGCAACGACACCGATGGGGTCCTCTTCAAGCTCCGCAAGGATCCACGTGTCACGGCGGTGGGAGCGCATCTGCGGCGCCGGTCCATCGACGAGCTGCCGCAGCTCGTCAACGTGCTCCTCGGCCAGATGTCGCTGGTGGGACCGCGCCCGGCCATGCCGGATGAGGTGGCTCAGTATGCCGAGCATGTCCGCCGCCGGCTCGTGGTCAAGCCGGGCCTAACCGGGCTGTGGCAGGTGAACGGACGGTCAGACCTGTCCTGGGAGGAATCGGTGCGTCTCGACCTCCGCTACGTGGAAAACTGGTCGTTCGCGCTCGACCTGCAGATCCTCTGGAAGACGACCATGGTAATCATCTGGGGGTCGGGAGCTTATTAACAGATATCCGCTGATAACTCCACCGTCCGTGCCTCGGGTCAGACTGCGAACGAAAATCTGTCTGAAATTTTCATATCCGCACGGTCGGCAGTCCGCTGTGAAGTCGTGGCGCGGGCGGTCGGCTGGTGCGTCTTCACATAGAGAGGGCGAGTGACGAGGATGCGCGAGCAAGACCTCGGTGCCCCAGACATCGCGCGGCTCGTCCGCGGTGCCGCTGAGGGGGACCGGCGGGCGTGGGAGCGCCTCGTCGATCAGTACGCCAGGCTCATCTGGGCCATTACCGCGGAATTCAAGCTGACCGAAAGTGATGCCGCTGACGTTGCCCAGACCACCTGGCTGCGCTTGCTGGAGCACATCGACCGGATCCAGTATCCCGATCGCGTGGGCTCCTGGCTGGCGGCGACGGCGCGGAACGAGTGCCTGCGCAGCCTGGCGGCGCGCAAGAGGGTGATCCTGGCGCAGGATGACGACGTCCTGACCAGTGTTGCCGCCTGCTCGCCAGAGGTGGACGAGCGCATTCTCGCCGATGAGCGCGATCAGGTCGTTCGCGACGCCGTATCCCGCCTTCCAGGGCGCTGGCAGCGCCTTCTTGAGCTGCTCATGGCCGATCCGCCGGCGTCCTACGCCGATATTTCCAGTGAACTGGACCTGCCCGTAGGCAGCATCGGCCCTACTCGGGGACGGTGCCTGGCCCGGCTACGTGTGCTTCTGCAGGCATGAGCAATCCTGTGCGGGTCCCTCCCCGGGCGCTGCCCCACCACCAGATGTATCAAGACCAGCACTCGCGGGTTCATGTATGAGGGGGATGGTTAATCGCGCTCGCGTCCGCAGTTCTCGCCGGTCTCGCTGGCGCACTAGCAGAACAATGTTTGCTCGCATGCGGAGGTGCCGTTATGGCCACTCGAGACAGTAGCGAAGTGACAGTCCGGCCAGAGCTGGATCGGCGTCAGGCGACGAGCCTGGTGTTCGATGCCCTGGCCGCCGTCATCCCAGGCCTGCGGGTCGAGGCGCTGGACGAGCGACAGGAACTCTACGCTGACGTGGGGCTGGACTCGCTGGGTTTCGTCCGGCTGCTCATCGAGCTCGAAGGCAAGCTCGGCGTCCAGCTAGTAGATGAGGACCTGATGACGATCGACCTTGTGACCGTGTCGGACCTGGTTGACCTGGTCGAGCGCATCTCGCCCCCGGCGGTGTAGTGAGGTCCAGACCGAATATCACGGAAGGTCACAACATGGTTACCCCGACGCGGGACCCGCTGCTCCCCACTCACTGGTTCAACATTCTGCACGACCGGCCTCAGTACGTGACCTCGGCCGTTTCGAGATCACGATTGGCGGGAGCGGCGAAACTCGCGGGACACGGCGTACAGCTCCAGCAACCGTTCTCACTCGCACGGCAATCCCTCAACACGACGGATCGGTTCATACCGATCCCCGAGGAGGTCCTCGACCTGTATGCGCAGTACCGTCCGACGCCTTTGCGCAGGGCGGTGCGCCTGGAGGAGCGCCTCGGCGCCAACGCTCGCATCTATTACAAGTACGAGGGTGCCAACCTCGCCGGGAGCCACAAGCTCAACACCGCCCTGGCGCAGGCCTACTACTACTCCCGAGCAGGCGTGAAGCGGATGGTCACGGGCACGGGCGCGGGCCAGTGGGGGACCGCCCTCGCCTACGCGTGCCAGGTCATGAACCTTGACTGCACGGTCTTCTGGGTCAGGTCCACCTTGCGTCAGAAGCCCATCCGCGGCGAGATGATGCGGCTGTTCGGTGCGGTCGTCCATGAGAGCCCCAGCGACCTGACCGACGTCGGACGGAGGGCGCTCAAGGAGGATCCGGAGGCAACCGGCACCATGGCGGTGGCCATCGGGGAAGCTCTCGCGCTCGCAGGCGAGGACAGCGAGTCACGGTTCGCCGTCGGCAGTGGCGAG
>JASHYW010000569.1 GCA_030042885.1 Streptosporangiaceae bacterium
CCTCTGGCCGTGGCCATGACAGCACGATAACTCGACTGCGGACATTCGTGCCACGATCCGTGCCATGCCCGGCCATTTATATGGGGTGTTTTCCCAGGTGGGGCGCCAGGGGGTCGAACCCTGAACCAATGGGTTAAAAGCCCACTGCTCTGCCATTGAGCTAACGCCCCTACCGCACCGGATGGAGCGGCGCTAGAGACGAAGCGTACCGACTTCCCAGCCTGATTGCCCGCCCGCGCTAGCGGTACGCGGCGATGCCGGTGAGTGCCTGCCCGATGGCCAGCGTGTGGATCTCCTCGGTGCCCTCGTAGGTGAGTACGGCTTCGAGGTTGTTCGCGTGCCGCATCGGCGGGTATTCCAGCGTCACGCCACTGGCACCCAGTATGGTGCGAGCCTGCCTGGCGATGTCGATGGCCGACCTGACGTTGGTCATCTTCGCGATGCTGACCTGCACTGGCGTGACCGAGCCCTGCTCCTTGAGCCTGCCGACGTGCAACGCGAGCAGCTGAGACCGGTAGAGATCCGTCGCCATCCAGCTGAGCTTGGCCTGAGTGAGCTGGAAAGAGCCGATCGGCTTGCCGAACTGCTCGCGAGTCCGCGCATATTCGATCGCGCTCTCCAGGCAGGTCCGGGCCGCGCCGGTCACTCCCCAGGCGATGCCGTAACGCGCCTCGGTCAGGCACGACAGCGGGCCCTTCAGCCCGGACACACCAGGGAGTACGGCGTCAGCGGGCAGGCGGACCTCGTCGAGGTGCAATTCAGAGGTGATGGATGCGCGCAGCGAGAGCTTCTTATGGATGTCGTGCGTAGTGTAACCGCGCGTCCCGCGGGGCACCAGCAACCCGCGGATGCCTTCCGCGGTATTCGCCCACACCACGGCGATGTCGGCGATGCTGCCGTTGGTGATCCACATCTTGGTACCCGACACCACCCAATCAGGCCCGTCCTGCCGGGCGAAGGTCCGCATGCTGCCCGGGTCGGATCCGTGATCGGGCTCGGTGAGCCCGAAACAGCCCAGCGCCTCTCCGGCCGCCATCCGGGGCAGCCACTCGGTCTTCTGCTCCTCGGACCCGTACCGCCAGATCGGGTACATGGCCAGGGAGCCCTGGACGGATGCGGCGCTGCGCAAGCCAGAGTCGCACGCCTCGAGTTCCCGGCAGGCGACGCCGTAGGCGATCGGGCCGAGGCCGGCGCAGCCGTACCCGGTCAAGTGCATGCCGAGCAGGCCGAGCTTGCCGAGTTCGGTGATGACCTCGCGCGGTAGCGTGCCTGCCTCGAACCAGTCGGTGATATTCGGCAGTATCCGGTCCGCGGTAAACGCCTGGACCGTGTCGCGGATCAGGCGCTCCTCGCCACTCAGCTGGTCATCGATGTTCAGCAGGTCCGTGCTCGGCGCGGGAGTGGGCATGGCCGTTCCTCTCTGTCGTTACAGATCAGGGTATTTTCCGGGTAGATCCCTATGTCAGTCCGGTCACGGAACCGGCATGATCGAGCTATGAATGAACCGAGCAGCGGAACCAAGCGCCTGTACCGGATCCGGGACGGGCGGCTCGTCGCGGGGGTGTGCGCCGGCCTTGCGGCCTACTTCGGGATTGATCCGACCCTGGTGCGCCTGGGGTTCGTGTTTCTCACGGTTTTCGGTGGGTTCGGCGTCCTGCTGTACCTGGGCGCGTGGCTGGTCATCCCCGACGAAACCGACGGCACATCGATCGCCGAGGGCTTCGTCAATAAGCGCCGGTCCTAGCAGCCGTAGCGAGCGCGATGAGACGAGCGCGATGAGAAATGCCGGGTGAGCCCGGCGATTGGCCACGATGGCCGTGGCGACCCGGGCGATCTCACTGTGAAGAAGAGCACCTGCGCGATCCACAGTCCGCGGAACAGCCGTAGCCAGACGTATCGTGCGGGTGGGGACAGACTGGGTCGCTACGCTTTGCCGGTTCCGGCGTCTGTCCCCTATGCTGGGGCAGTCCCCCGACGGCGGACTGATACGGTTACGGCGGCCAGAGCCGTCGGCGCCCCCATCGTCTAGCGGCCTAGGACACCGCCCTTTCAAGGCGGCGGCACGGGTTCGAATCCCGTTGGGGGCACGCGTCGGCTACGGTGGACGGCATAAGGTCCTGTAGAGCAGCTTGGAGTGCTCGCCACCCTGTCAAGGTGGAGGTCGCGGGTTCAAATCCCGTCAGGACCGCGGGGATGTCCGTTGAGAATCACCGGACACCCAGCCAGGTCAGGTAGCTCAGTCGGTATGAGCGTCCGCCTGAAAAGCGGAAGGTCGACAGTTCGATCCTGTCCCTGACCACTCATTTGACCAGCATAAACACTGGTTTGATCAGCTCTCACGCCCAGGCTTGCTAACGGATTTGCTAACTCGGGTGTTGACGGCCAGGGCGAAGATGTCCCCCACGCCGAGGGCGTGCTCGCGTAGGACGTGCGAGTAGACGCGCAGTGTCACGGCTGGATCGGCGTGGCCGAGGCGGGCCGCGACGACGTGTACCGGGACACCGGCCAGCAGCAAAGTAGTGGCGTGCAGGTGACGCAGGTCATGCAGCCGGGCGTGCGGAAGTACCCGCGATGGGGCAGCCGACTTGTTGTGTGCATTGATCAGCTTGGTCATCAGCGCCGTCACGGTATCGGGGTAGAGCGGCTCGCCCCATTTGGTGGTGAAGACCAGGCCGCCGCTCTCAGTCCAGGCCGAACCCGCTGCCTGCTGTTCTCCGGCCTGGCGGCGGCGGTGCTCCCCCAGGATGGTTACGGTTTCGCGGTCGATGCTGACCACGCGAGACCGGCCGCCCTTGGTGGTCCCCTCTACGCGCTGGCCGCGTACTACGGCGGTGGAGCCACCGAAGGTGACCTCGGCCGCGTCCAGGTCGACGGCTTGCCAGCGAAGGTAGAGCAGCTCGCCGCGGCGAGCGCCGGTGTAAGCAGCAAGCCGGTAGAAGGCGTATAGCCGGTGAGATCGCGCAGAGATCAGGAAGGCGGCGAGTTGCTACCAAGGCCGGATCCTGCTCATCCGCAGGACCGACAACGACTACTGGTCCATCCCCGGCGGTCGCGTGGAGCCGGGAGAGTCACTGCCTCAGGCGGTGGCCCGCGAGGTCGCCGAGGAAACCGGCATGCGATGCGAGGTCACCGGCCTGGTCGGCATCTACTCCGACCCCGGCCACGTCGCCGCCTACGACGACGGAGAGGTCCGGCAGGAGTTCTCCATCTGCTACACCACGCGCCTGCTCGGCGGGCAGATCCAGACCAGCGCTGAATCCTCAGACGTCCGGTTCGTCCGGCCAGATGACCTGCCTGACTACGACATTCACCCGTCGATCCGGCGGCGGATCGATCACTACCTGGAGCACCGGGCCGAGCCCTACATCGGGCTGACCCGCTGACCCTCCAGCCGCGCCAGCGTCCGCTGGCAGCAGGCAGTCAGATCCGGGCGGGACAGATGCAGCGCCCGCGTCACCACATGATCCGGGCCGTAACGTTGCTCAATCTCATCCATCCGGTCCTCGAACGCCACGCGGCTGCCGTCCGGTGCCGTGGTCAGGTCGCAGAACACCAGCGCGTCAGCGGTGACCGACTCTTCCGGCTCGAACTCGCCGAGCAGCTCGCGGTCCAGGCCACGGACCCGAGCCTCATACACCGCGCACGAGTGATGCGCGACCAGCCGGGCCAGCCGATCCTTCGCCCCGATCCTCCGCAGGAACCTAGCGCCATCCAGAGGATGAAAGCCCGTCTCCGCCAGGTCCGGGCCGTACCCGATATCATGCAGCCACGCCGCGCAAGCGAGCACGTCATCGGCCAGTCCGAGCCGGACGGCAATCTCCGCGCCACGAGCACCCACGCCTTGCACGTGACGCCACCGGCCTGGCAGCGCCGGATCCAGATGCTGCCGCGCCAGCGCACGGGCCTCAGCTGCCGACATCACGATCCCGAGCGTACGTCCGGGACATACGTCCATGTCCACCGCAGGCCAATCGCGTCCACCGCGCTGCGTTGATGCCCCTATGTCAAGGGGATAGTTAAGCAGCCCTTAATCGCGATTGGTTAGGACAGGACTGCGCCGCTTCGGCAGGCCCCCTAGGAGGGTCCCGCGAAACTCGCGTGGCCTGCGGTTAGGGGTGGTTCCCTGACCTGGGCATACCCCAGTTCAGGGCTATTCTTACCCCTATGGTCCGCGTGTCGCGAAGAACGTCCGGCGCGGGGGAAGGGGATCAGTATGCACATTCCAGCGCTAGCGAAAGAGTATGAGAGAACCTGCGATGACTGCGGTCACGTTTGGCGCGTGACTAAAGCGATCGCACACCCGCATATGCAGGGGCTTCCTATGACGGGGAGCAGGGGGAGGGATTCGGCTGCGGCGCGTGCTGAGGCGGTGGCCGAAGCAAACGCGAAGCTAGCCGAAAGAGCAGCAGCCTCCCGGCGTTGCCCCAAGTGCGAATCAGATCATTACAAGCAGAGGTCGATCCGGTCCTGAAGCGGTGATCCGTGGCTTCACGCCGCGCCGAGTTTCGCGGCTCGTTTCGGGGTTCCCTCCTAGCACTGGTCACCATCTGCAGAGGTCAGTATGTACCAGCCCTATCCGCCCAGCGGTCAGCCAGGCGAGCCGGAATTACAGTGGTCACGCCAGACCCGATGTGAGGGCCGAAGACATGCTCCCAGACCCGGGCCGCTACGAAGAACGCTACCGGCTGACCGGCGCCGCGTGGGGCCTGGCCAGCGCCCTTCTCACGCTCGGCCTCGGCTTCCTCCGGCACACGCACCTGATCTTCGCCGCGCTCACCGTCCTGATCACGATCGCGATACCCGCCGTCCTCGCGGTGGCCCTCCGCCCGGTCGCGTTCCGCGCCGACCACGCGGGCATCACCCTGGGATCCGGGCGGCAGCTGCCGCGCCGCACGGCGGTGTTCATCCCCTGGGCGGACATCGAGAAGATCATCCTGTACCCCGGCTACACCAGCAGCGGCGACCAGGTCCAGTGCATCGGGGTCCAGCGCCGGGAGGGAGCCCCGGTGCTGCCCCGTGGCAACAAGCAGGCTCCCTGGTGCCCCGTCCCCGGCGTCGCGGCCGGGGCGGCACGGCCGATCAAGAACTGGCGGCTCGACCGCGAGCAACTGGCCGCCGTCACCGCCGCAGTAGCGCCGGGCATCCCCGTCATCGACACCGGAAACGACCCCGACCGGCGCATCGAAGGACCAGGCCAGCGCCAGGACCGGGACCCGCATGGCGTCTGAACCATCTTGACCTACATGCCCGCCGGTCTGGCCGCGCATGCGCGCGGGGACCCTCGGAGCCTGAGCGCGATGCCTCCCCTGCCTTGTCCCCTGTGCACGAACTCTGTGCACGAACTCTGTGCACGAACTCTGCCGAATTAAGCCGTACTTAGAAACAAGGCGGCGCCGCTGCGCGGCGTCGCTGCGCGCCCGTCGCCGGGCTCTGCGTTGGGACGCCCGCCCGGCACGGGCGCGCCCGCGCCGATCAGCAACTGCAGTTCAATCACGCTCCCTTCGTTAACAGACTGGTGCTCCGTAGAGCTGTCTTCCTCGCTGGCCGTTGTCGACCTCCCGGCCACCCGGGTTGCGTGTTCGAGTCCGGGGCTCCGAACGGTTCACGGAGGACCAGGCAAGTTCTTCTGCGTCGTTGCTGCCCTCACGCGAAGGACCAGGCAGTGCGCCTGGGCGATCATAACGCCCGGTCGGCCACGAGATAATGCAGCCATGCCTTCGGCGCTTCACCTATCAGCTCCTTTGTGGGGGTCCTGCCATTGCCACTTACTTCTTTTGTAGCCGAATTCCTGCTCCCACAGGTAATAAAGGTCCTCCCACCGCTCAGGGCAATAGTGAATAATCTTCAGGGCTGGTCCATATTTGGTGAGTCTTGCGAAGCGGTCTCCATAGAACTGATCCGCTGATTCCAGGGTAATTCCTTTGAGCTTAAGCGCAAGCCCGACCCGTTCGAACACTGCGGTGTACCGTCGCAGCCTGACATCATCGATCCCTTCTTCATTCAGGTTCTCCTTCGCGCGAACGTCTTCGAAGTGGGACAGCCTCTCATCGAGGGCAAGCAGGTTCTGGACCCGCGCAGTTTTGACTGTATCTCGCAGCTGACGCCAGCCGAGGAGAAGGGCCAGAATCGCCAAGGGAAGCCCGACGAGCTGTATGAGATCCGCCCAGTCACTGAGTGATTCGAGCATGAATCTAGAGTCCTGCATGGATGCCTAGCCGACAAGGGATACCTGCCTGCCAGCGGGGTCCAGTCGCAGCCATCACAGCCGACGATCTGGATGGTTCGCGTCGGTGGTGGTACTTCCCGCGCTGCCCCGCACCCCGGGGGCTCGCCGCCC
>JASHYW010000570.1 GCA_030042885.1 Streptosporangiaceae bacterium
GGTAGCCAGGGCAGGCTGGCGGGCCGCGACCGCGGCTGCGGCACGGGCCGCCTCGGCGGCGCTCGCGGTGACGATCGCGCCCGCGTCCTGCAGCGTGCGGCGCTGCCGGTCGAGCCCCTGCCGGTCGGCGCGCGCGCCTAGCACGTAGGCGATCACCGCAGCTCCGCTCGCGACGATGTCCGCACACGTGCCTGCGATCTCGCCCGCGGGATCGGGGTGTGAGCCGTACCCGAGGACGACATCGAGCAAAACGGCCGCGATGTCGCCGCCGAAGGCCTCCGCCCGCATGAGCTCGGTCCGCGCGGCCGGGTCGATCATCGGGTGGGGGCGGCCCTTGGTGTACTCCTCTTCGCCGAGGTCCAGGCAGATATGCGCGCCCGGGGGTGCGGGCATCCCGAGGTCCGGGCGGAGCGGGATGTTGGAGTGGACCGGCCCGAGCGCCCGGCTGAGCACGACCTGCGCCTCATAGCACAAGGTGCCGCCGGTGAAGAAGCCGCGGACAGTGCGCCGGGCGCCGGCCATCCGCGCCGCCGCGTGCTCGATGACGCCGGCCAGGTCCCCCTCCGGGTCAGGCACGGGCTGGCCCAGGATGGCCGCGACCCGCCGCACTCCCTCCTCGAGCGTGCCGGCCAGGAGCGCGTCGCCGAACAGGCCGTCAGGAGCGGACATGCCGAGGCAGGCCGCGACCACCGGAGTGGCCCGGCTGGCGCCGATCACCGTCCTGGCCACGCCAGGGTCGGGGGGCTTGGAGACTAGCAGGATGACCTCGGTGCCTGGGTGGCCGTCCAGGGCCCGGACCGCCTCGCAGGCCATCAGACCGCCCACGGCGGCCGACAAGTCCCGGCCGCCCACGCCGATCACCTGGGAGACGCCGATGCCCAGCCGGTCCAGCAGGGACATCACCTCCTGGGCGCCGGTCCCGGCCGCGGCGACCACCCCGACCGGGCCGGGCGTCACTGCGTTGGCGAACCCGAGGCCGACCCCGGCGAGCATCGCGGTGCCGGCGCCCGGGCCCATCAGCAGCAAGCCCAGCCGACGGGCGCGTTCCTTCAGTTCCACTTCCTCGGCCAGCGGCACGTTGTCGCTGAACAGCAGGACGTGCAGGCCCGCCGACAGGGCCGAATGCGCGGCGACCGCGGCGTATGGACCGGGTACCGACACCACCGCCACGTTGGCCTCGGGCAGCCTGGCCGCCGCCTCGCCGATGGTGCGAGGCGCGGGGCGCCCGGGTTCTCCGCGCGGCGAGGCGGCCTCGGCGAAAATCGCCGTCCGGCCGAGTTCCAGGGCGTCGGCTGCGGCACGGTCGGTGTCGGCGCGGACCGCGAGCACCAGCGCGTTGGCGTCGGCCCCGGCCAGGTCGCCTGGCGGGAAACCCCGGGCGGTGAGTTCCTCGACAGCGGACGGCGTGGCCATCACGGCCGCGGCCCATGTCACCCCGCTGCCGTCCTCCATGGCCCGGGTCGCGCTGAGCAGCAGCAGTGAATCCCGGTAGGTGCCCGGGAACAACGCCATGGCCGGGACGCTCACCGGCGCCGCTCCGCGTGGGCCGGGCTGCGCTCGATCCGCGTGCCCGATCGGGCTCGCCCTCCGGTTAGCGTGGCCGCCAGCAGGTCCGGCGAGGTGATCACCGCCAGTTCCCCGCTGCCGTCCAGGAAGCGGAGCGCCGCCTCGATTTTAGGCCCCATGCTTCCCGGCGGGAACTGGCCTTCGGCGAGGTAGCGGGCGGCGTCTGCGGCCGTGATCGTGCCCAGTTCGGACTGTCTCGGCTGGCCGTAGTCGAGCATGACCCGGTCCACCGCAGTGACCAGCAGCAGGGCCTGGGCGCCGAGCAGGCGGGCGATCAGCCCGGCCGCGCGGTCCTTGTCTATGACCGCGTCGGCCAGGCCGCCGTGCAGTCCCCTGGCCCGGACTGGGATCCCGCCCCCGCCGCCGGCGATGACCAGATGACCCGCGTCAACCAGGGCCCGCAACGCGTCGATCTCGATCACGCCGACCGGTTCCGGTGAGGCGACCACCCGGCGGTAGCCACGACCGGAGTCGGGCTGGACGACCCAGCCCCGCGCTGTGGCCAGCTGCTGGGCTTCGGCGGCGTCGAAGAACGGGCCGATGGGCTTGCTCGGGGAGCCGAACGCCGGATCGGCTGGGTCGACGGTGACGTGGGTGATTAGCGCGACCGCAGTGCCCGGTCCGCACAGCAAATCAATCGCGCGGACCAGGAGGCTACCCAGCAGCCCCTGGGTCATCGCGCTCAGCAGCGGCAGCGGCTGCGCCGGCACCATGGTGGTCGCTTCCTGCTGCAGGGCCAGGTTGCCGACCTGCGGGCCGTTGCCGTGCACGATCACCACCCGCCAGCCCGCCTCGATCACGGCGTGGACCGAGGCGGCCATCGCCGCCGCGTTGGCCAGCATCTCGTCGCACGTCCCGGACTGCCCCACCCTGGTGAGGGCATTGCCGCCGAGCGCCACCACCGCAGTCTTCGTCATCGGATCCTGCTGTCGGCCGGATACAGTTAGCATGAGTCGTATAGGTGACGGCTCGTTTAGAATAGTAAACACGGCGCGTGAGGGGTGCAATGGCCGGACCCGGTTCCGGGCCCGGAAGTTCCGGGTCCGCAGGCGCTGGCGCTACGCCCCCGCAGCCCGGCGGAGGCGAGATCCCGCGCGCGGTGCTACGGGCATGGGACGAAGCCGAAGCGCGGCTGTTCCCGACGGTGATGGCGCGGCCCGATGAGTACCAGCGGTCGGTCAGGCTGATCCAGCGGCTGACCGGCCGGCTTCGGGAGACCTGCCTCGATCTGCCCAGCCTGCTCGCGGCGCATAAACGCGGCGGCGACCTGGTGGGCGAGCTGGCCGAGGGAGCGGACACCGGGATCCGGGCCGATCTGGTGGCCGCCGCCGCGTGCGCGATGCGCTACCGGGAACTGGTGGCGTCGCTGGCTGCCCAGGGCCGACTGGCCGCGCTGGCCCGGGCCAGCAACCAGGGTCAGCCCTGGGCAGTGGTGGAGGAAGCCGGCTCGGCAGACCGCGCGCCGTTCGTCCCATACCAGCGGATCGAGGCCGAGGTTCTCACCGGGCGGGCGGTGATCATCTCGATCGAACCCGACGAGACCCTGAGCCGCGCCCTGCACCGTCTGGACCAGGGCCAGATCGACCTGGTCACCGGGGCCGTGCAGATCGGCGAGGCCATCGGCAGCTTCCTCGATCCGGACGCGTTCGCGGCCGCCCTGCGCGAGGCCAGGGCCGAAGCCGACGGCGGGGCTGAGCGAGCCTGAGCCGGAGCCGACGGCGGCCCGAGCGATACCGCACCCAAAGTCAACCGGGACCTTGCCTTGACGTGACCGCAAGGTTTATCAAGGATGGTGAACGTCCGTATCGGATTAACAGGCAGACGGGCGGAGGAGGGAGGGAACGATGGCTGAGTCCCCGGCACCGGGGGTCGCACACCACGCGGGCAGGTCAGCCGGGCTGGCCCACCTCATCACCGAGCTGCAGGGCCACGGCCTGAAGGTGGAGGTGCCGCTGGAATCCCGGCAGGGCGGGGCGGGACCGGCTGACGCCGGCATGCTCTGGATCGACGGGTTCGCCGCCACCGTGCCGACCGGCGCTGCGTACGTGCGCGCCTCGCCGTACGTGCTGCGCGCGGAGGACGACGGCTGGGGCGTCTACCGGGACGGCTACCGGCTGGCGTCGGCCGAGCCGTTCCTGCGCCCCCGCTACTACGACCTGTCCACGGCGGACGGCATCCCCTACTGGCAGATCGCTCTGCTGCACCTGGACTCCCTGGCCAGCACGGTCATCCAGACGTGCGCGTACTGGGGGAACGCCGACCAGTGCGCGTTCTGCGGGATCGGGGTGACGCTGGCCAACGGGCGGACCATCGCCCGCAAGACCCCGCAGATGCTGGCCGAGGTGGCGGTGGCGGCCAGGGAACTGGACGGGGCGGTCGACGCCACCTTGACCACCGGCACCACCGCGACGCCGGACAAGGGCGCGCTGTACGTGGCCCGCTGCGGCCGGGCCGTGCGCGAGGCTGCGGGCCTGCCGGTCGAGGTGCAGTTCGAGCCGCCTCGTGACCTGGCGGTCATCGACCAGGTGCGTGACCTGGGCATCAGTTCGGTCGGCATCCACG
>JASHYW010000571.1 GCA_030042885.1 Streptosporangiaceae bacterium
GCAGTTCTGGGCCCTGCCGTACGTGCCGGGCACCCGCTACGTCGACCGGCCGGTCTACGTGCTGACCAGCAGCCACACGTTTTCCGGCGGCGAGGAACTGTGCTACAACCTGCAGGCCCTGGCCCGCGCGGAACTGATCGGCGAGCCCACGGGCGGCGGCGCCCACCCGACCCGGGGGTTCCCGATCAGCCGCGCGGTGCACATCGGCATCCCGTTCGCGCGCTCGGTCAACCCGGTCACCGGCACGAACTGGCAGGGCACCGGCGTGGTGCCGGACGTCGCCGTGGCGGAAGCGCAGGCCCACGACGTCGCGTACGCCAGGGCGCTCCGGCATGTGCTGGGCCTGGACGACGTGCCCCCGCCCATCGCGGAGGAGGCCCGCGACGCGCTCGCCGGGCTGGGGCCGGTTCAGGACGCTACCCCGCCCGCCGCAGACCAGGGCTGACGCGCCTCCGGGCCAGGTGACGGGCTGGCCGCCGGTCCGGTCGTGCCTACCGCTAAGTTCGGCCATAGTGATCCAGACCTGACCGGAAGGGGAGGCCATGGCTGAGATTGCGGCAGGCGGAGAGGGACCAGGACCGAAGGCACGGACCGGGCGGCGCCGCGCCTCGGGCATTTACGGCGCCATCATCACCGCGGCGATCCTGGCCACGGCCGGGAACGAGCTGCACACCGGCGGGCTGGTGGCCACGATCCTGATCACGCTGGTGGTGTACTGGCTCGCCGAGGAGTACGCCGAGCTGCTGGGCGAGCAGGTAGAGGGCGGGCTGGTGCCAACGTGGGACTACATCCGCGCGTCGCTGGCCGCGTCCTGGCCGATGGTCACCGCGTCCTTCGCGCCGCTGGTGGTGCTGGTGCTGGCGCGGCTGGCCGGGGCTTCGATCCCGGTGGCCGACAACGTCGGGCTGGTGATGGCGATCGTGCTGCTGCTGATCCACGGATGGTCGGCCGCCCGGTCCGCCCAACTGCGCGGCTGGCAGCTCACCTTCGCCACCTCCGTGGCGGTGGCGCTGGGCCTGGTGATGGTCGTGCTCAAAGACCTGGTCCTGCTCCATCTGCATTGATCCCGCGTGGTCATGATCCATTTCAACATCGGTCACTGGAAACGCGACGTGCCGCCGGCTGAACCTCATTACCATCTTTGCGTAATCACCCCAGCAGGGTGATGGCGGCGTAGCCGCCGACGTGTGACGATCTCGGCCGTATGAGGGATCGTGGCCTCGGCCGACATAAGGGGAAACCATGCCACTCGCGAGTTCCTACTCCTATCCGCTGCTCGGCGCGTTCTGGACAATCTTCGAGATCTTCCTGTGGGTCATCTGGATCTGGATCCTGATTTACGTCTTCATCGACATCTTCCGCAGTCGTGACCTGTCCGGCGGGGCCAAGGCACTGTGGTTCATATTCGTGCTGTTCATCCCGCTGATCGGGGTGCTGGTCTACCTGATCGCCCGCGGCGGCAAGATGCACGAGCGGGCCGTCCAGCAGGCGCAGCAGCAGGATCGTGAATTCCGCGCCTACGTCCAGGAGGCCGCGAGTTCGGGGAGCTCGGCGGACCAGCTGGCCAAGCTCGCCGACCTGCGCGACCGCGGGGTCATCACCCCCGAAGAGTTCGAGCGCGAGAAGGCCAAGATCCTGGCGGCCTGAGCGGCACGAGGGTAGCTGGGCCGGTGATCGCCCTGGCGTTCACCGGCCTGTGCTGCTCCGTACGGTCAGGGACGGGGTGGCGGGCCGGACGCGCCGCGGGCCTCGCGGGCCGTGGTGACGCCGGCCATGGGTTCGGCAGCGAGGCGGCGGTACGGCCGGGCCATCGGCCAGTGCTGGTCCTCGAGCACGGTGTCCGCGTCGAACTGGGCGAGGCTCTGGATCAGCCTGGCCACCAGGCCGGTCCACCCGGTCTGGTGTGAGGCGCCGAGCCCGGCGCCGTTGTCGCCGTGGAAGTACTCGTAGAACAGGATCAGGTCACGCCAGTGCGGGTCCTCCTGGAACAGCCTGGTCCCGCCGTAGACCGGGCGGCGCCCCTCACCGTCTCGCAGGAACGTCCCGGCTAGGCGGCGTGACAGCTCCTGGGCCACCTCGAACAGCGTCATCATGTTCCCCGAGCCGGTCGGGCACTCGACCTTCAGGTCGTCGCCGTAATACCGGTAGTGGGTGATCAGGGCCCGGATCAACAGCATGTTGATCGGGAACCAGACCGGGCCGCGCCAGTTGGAGTTGCCGCCGAACATGCCGGTGGTCGACTCGGCCGGCTCGTACTGCACCCGGTACTCCGTGCCGTGCACGTCGAGGATGTAGGGGTGGTGGAGGTGCCAGCGCGAGATGGACCGGATCCCGTGCGGGCCAAGGAACCGCTCCTCGTCCAGCATCCGGGCCAGAATGCGGCGCAGCTTGGCCTCGTTGACCAGCGACAGGATCCGCCGGCCGTTGACGCCGGGCACGAGCGGGTCGGCGATGTTGGCCAGCAGGTCCTGGTTGCGCTCGAGGAACATCCTCACCTGCGCGGCGATCTGCGGGTAGCGCTCGATGAGCTCGGCCTCGATCACCGTCGTGGCGCACATCGGGAGCAGGCCGACCAGGGAACGCACCTTGATCCGCGTCCCGGTGCCGTCGGGCAAGCGCAGCACGTCGTAGAAGAAGCCGTCTTCGTCGTCCCACATCTCGTCGGGATGCTCCCCGACCGGGTCCACGGCGGCGGCGATCCAGAAGAAGCGCTCGACGAACTTGAGCACGAATTCGGTGTAGGTCTCGTCGTGCCTGAGCAGAGCCAGGGCCAGCTCGAGCATGTTCTGGCTGAACATCGCCATCCAGGCCGTGCCGTCCGCCTGCTC
>JASHYW010000572.1 GCA_030042885.1 Streptosporangiaceae bacterium
GCTTCCGGGGCCCCACCCACCTCCCCATCCTCCTTCACCTGCGCCGCCTTCCTTCGTCGCTCCCCACCCCCTCCCCCTCCCCCTCTCCCTCTCCCTTCCCCCTTCACTGCTCCTCAGACAAGGCGCCGCCGCGCCGCTCCAGCTGGCTCATTGCGGCCTCCTGGCTCGCCACCAGTCGCGGAACGTCTGCGCGGGCGGCCGGGGCAGGTCGCGGGAGACGGTCCAGGCGGCCAGCGGGCCGGGCAGGTGGCGGATCCGGCTATAGCGCCGTCCGAGCAGCCGCCCGGCCCGCCCGGCCCGCAGGGCCCAGGCCCAGCGGCGCGGGTCGCTCATAGTCCAGGCCAGGCCGCGCATTGCTACGGCTTCGGGGGGCGGGCCGTGGTGCCGGGTGCGCTTGTCGTCCACCACCCGGGAGCGCAAGTGCACGAGCATGGCCGGGATGTCGATCGCGACCGGGCAGACGTCGTAGCAAGCGCCGCACAAGGTGGAGGCGAACGGCAGGTCGGGATTGTCGGCGACGCCAGTGAGCTGTGGGGACAGCACCGCGCCGATCGGCCCGGGATAGACCGAGCCGTAGGCGTGGCCGCCGGTGCGCTCGTAGACCGGGCACACATTCAGGCAGGCCGAGCACCTGATGCACCGCAGCGCCGCCCGCCCGGCCGGATCGGCCAGCGTCGCAGTCCGGCCGTTGTCCAGCAGCACCAGGTGGAAGTCCTGGCCTTCCGCGGCCCCGGTCCACATCGAGGTGTACGGGTTCATCCGCTCCGCAGTAGACGACCTGGGCAGCAGCTGCAGGAAGACCTCCAGGTCCCGCCAGGCCGGGATGACCTTCTCGATGCCCATCACGGTGATCAGCGTCCGCGGCAGGGTCAGGCACATTCGGCCGTTGCCTTCGGATTCCACCACGGCCAGCGTACCGGTCTCGGCGATCGCGAAGTTCGCGCCGGAGACGGCGACCCGGGCGGCCAGGAACTTGCGGCGCAGGTGCGCCCGGGCGACTGCGGCCAGCTCGGCCGGCTCATCCGATAGACCGGGCGGGGCGTCCGGCATCTCCCGCAGGAAGATGTCGCGGATCTGGCTCCGGTTGCGGTGGATCGCGGGCACCAGGATGTGGCTGGGCGTGTCGTGGCCGAGCTGGACGATCAGCTCGGCCAGGTCGGTCTCGGTCGCGGTGATGCCGACGGCGGCCAGCGCGTCGTTCAGCCCGATCTCCTGGGTCGCCATCGACTTGACCTTCACCACCTCGGCCTGGCCGGTCGCGCGGACCAGATCGGTCACGATCTGGTTGGCCTCGTTGGCATCGGTGGCCCAGTGCACCGTCCCGCCCCGGGCCTGTACCTGGGCTTCCAGCTGGACCAGGTAACGGTCCAGGTGGGCCTGGACCTCGTCCTTGATGGCCGCGCCCGCCGCCCGCAGCTGCTCCCAGTCCGCCACCTCGGCGACCGCGGCGGCGCGCTTGGCCCGGATCGTCGAGGTGGCGTGGCCGAGGTTCCGCCGCAGCTGGCGGTCGCCCAGGGCGCTGGCGGCCGCGTCCGGGAACGGTTCGCGCTGCCTGAGCTGGCCCACGCCGCGCGGGGCGGCAGGCATCCCCAGGAACGTCATGAGCCGCTCCTGGTCACAGCCAGGATCTCGGCCAGGTGCCTGGTGCCTATACCGGTGTCAAGCCGGGACAGGCCGCCGCCGATGTGCAGCAGGCACGACGCGTCGCCTGCGGCCGCATACGACGCCCCGGTGCGCCGTACCGCCGCGATCTTGTCGGCCAGCATCGCCGAGGACACCGCCGGGTTCTTCAGCGCGAACGTGCCGCCGAACCCGCAGCACTGCCCGGCGTCCGGCAGCTCCACCAGGTCGATGCCCTCGACCGCGCGCAGCAGCTGCAGCGGCCGCTGGCCTACCCGCAGCAGCCGCAGCGAGTGGCACGTCGGATGCCAGGTCACCCGGTGCGGGAAGTACGCCCCGACATCGATCACGCCCAGCACGTCGACCAGGAACTCCGACAGCTCCCACGTCTTGCTCGCCACGGCTTCCGCCGCCTCGGCCAGCGCCTGGTCGCCCGCCAGCCGCGCCACGCCGACGTGCTGGTGCCGGATCGCGGCCGCGCATGACCCGCTGGGCACCACCACCGCCTCATACCCCTCGAACGCGGCCACGTGATTGCGCACCAGCGGGACGGCCTCCCGGGGGTAGCCGGTGTTGACGTGCATCTGCCCGCAGCAGGTCTGCACCCACGGCAGCTCCACCGGCACCCCGACCCGCTCCAGCACCCGCACCGTCGCTTTGGCGATCTCCGGCACCATCCCGTCGACCAGGCAGGTGACGAACAGCGCGGCCCTCATGACACCGATGGTTTCATGGAATGCCCACCCCTGAGCGCGGCCGCGGATCGCGCAGCATGAAGGTCAGGGCGCAGGCGGCGGGGAAGGCGGCGATGGCGCGCTGCTCGTGTGTTGCATGCTGCGCTGAGGCTATGCCCGCGGGATCCGCAGCACCGCCGTGACCAGCGGCAGGACGAACTCCCCGGCCGAGGTCTCCGGCCGGCCGTGCAGGAAATCGCTGATCTCTGCCTGGGTCTCCGCTGCCGTCAGGTCATCCACCAAACCACCCTAGTGCGGCGGGTGCTTGGCGTCGTAAGCGGCTCGGGCGGCGTCGATCTCAGGCAGGTGGGCGTCCGTCCAGGTGACGAGCCGACCGATGGTGTCCAGAAGCGTCTGGCCCATGGGGGTCAGGGCGTAGTCGACCCGAGGCGGGATCACGGGATGGATGGTGCGGGTCACGATGCCGTCGCGTTCCAGGCCGCGCAGCGTCACGGTCAGCATCCTGGCCGTGATGCCGTCGATGGAGCGGTGCAGTTCGCTGAATCGCATGGTGCCCTGGCCAAGAAGGTCGATCACGTACACCGACCACTTGTCGCCCACCCGCTGGAGCACCTCGCGGGCACGGCAAGTCGGTGGCTCGCCGGTCGACCCTGACGGTTCGCTGGCCGTCTCTGACGGCTCGCAAACCGGGTCGACGTTCTCGGAATCCGCCAAAATCCCTCCGCTGTACCTCACCAGGGTACTTCCGCCGGCCGCACCATGCTTACTTCCCCGTCTCCTGTGTCGCGTACCCTCGGCGGCCTATGCCGGCCCTCGCCCGCCCCCGTCAGCTCCTCAGCAGCCCGCGTCAGCTCTCAGCAGCCCGCGTCGGCTCCTCGGCGGTCGCGTCAGCTCTTCAGCAGCCCGCCAGGTCCTCAGCGGCCGGGTCACGGCCTCCGCGGCCATGTCCGCGGGAATACTTGACCGTTCAAGCAAGGCTGGTTACTATTAGGAAGTAAGATACGCAAACGAAGTTGCGTACAAGAGTGTATTAGCTACCTGGGAGGCATGATGACCGAAACAGCCGTGGAGATTCCCGGCTACGTCACTGGGACCTGGACCGTCGACCCGGTGCACTCGGAGGTTTCCTTCGTCGTCAGGCACATGATGGTGAGCAAGGTCCGCGGCCGCTTCGACAAGTTCGAGGGCACCATCACGACCGCCCCGGACCCGCTGCGGTCGGCCGTCACGGCCTCCGTCGACCTCGGCTCGGTGAACACCGGGAACGAGACCAGGGACAACCACATCCGCAGCGAGGACTTCTTCCACATCGAGAAGCACCCCACGATGACGTTCCGGTCAACCGGCCTGCGCCGGGCCGGGGACGACGACTACTTCCTGGACGGCGAGCTCACCCTCCGCGGAGTCACCCGGCCCGTCACCTTCCGCCTCGAGGTGAACGGCTTCGGCCCCGACCCCTACGGCGGGACGCGGGCGGGGTTTTCCGCCACCGCCGAGATCAACAGGAACGACTGGAACGTCAGCTACAACGGCCCGATCCCGGGCGCAGGCACCGCCATGGTCCTCAGCGACAAGGCCACGATCAACCTGGAGATCGAGGCCGTCCTCGACAAGAACTAACGGGGCGAGTCCGGGGCCGCGCAGCCCCAGCCGCGCATAACCGCACAAAGATCATCGCGGGCCGGAGGGACCGGGCCACCGGACCCTCCGGCCCGCGTGTGCGCCAAGGCGCGCGGCGTCAGCCGTCAACGCCGTGCTTGACCAGGTAGTCGATGTACAGCGGGCGCAAGGCCTCGGCGATGTCGCCTTCCCCGGAGTCGATCGCGTCCGCGATCAGCGCAGACACCTTGGTGATGTCCCTCCCGGCCTCGATCGAGTGCCCCTCGGAGGCCTCGGCCGCCGGGATGGCGCGCAGCAGTTCCCAGAGGAATTCCACGTCGGCGTGGTGCAGCGCATGCCGCACTGCGAGGTCGTGCAGCTCACGGGAGGACAGCGCGTCCAGTGAAGGGGGATGGGGAGGTGGGTCGGGGGTGGTCACGCGTGGACTCTACCGCCCGCCCGGCCGCCCCCGTACCCGCGCCGGGATGTCGGCCCACGCCATCACATCGCGAGTCCGAAATATCCAAAAAGTCTGATTTAGCCGGGTATTGAATTCTTCGATCCGCGCTCGGTCATGATTACCCGGTTAAGGAATCAGTAACAGTTTTGTAGATATCCGGCGGGGGCAGGCGGACATTGTTACCTTCCGTTTGATAACGTCTCGGATCGCGAGACGTTCAGACCGCCGTGGTCGGCGGCCCTGGCGAGTACCGGGCCCGGCGGCATCCATCAATAGGAGGAGGGTCGCCGCATGCGTATTCCCTGGTCAGCACGGGGATCTACCACAGGGGCTGGGCGGGGGTCGCCGTCGGCCCTATGGCGTAAAGGTAGGCTGCTGCTGGTGCCCGCGATGGGACTCGCGGTCATCTGCCAGCTGAGCGTGTCGGGTGCGGCCAGTGCCGCCACGGCGACAACGAACACTCCCACCGCTCCCACCACCAGCGTCGCGCCCAACGCGACCAACGAGCTTGACTGCAACGGCTGGAGCAAGGAGTACCACGCCGTCAGGAAGCTCGCCGGCGACTTGTGTACGGACCCGGTCAAGGTCGTCGACGGCAAGGGCAGCCCGTTCGTCGACAACGGCTGGTACGTCGGCCACGACGAGCCGGGCATCAGGTTCATCTCCAACACGCCCGGCTCGGCCAACACGATGACGTACCTGGTCAAGCTGCCGGTGGACCCGCGCCGCGCCCCGACTCCAACCGGCAGCGTCACCAACTACGGCCAGGATTCCATCGCGCCGTGGTTCGGCCTGGCGATGTGCGACCCGAACTCCTACCCGCAGAACCCGTGCACCCCGGACAGCGACAGCAACGCCAGCGGGTTCAACGACCCGAACGCCGCCGGCTCGGCGTTCATGGAGCTGCAGCTGTACCCGCCGGGCTACACGCCGTTCATCGACAACACGAGCTGCAGCGTGACCAAGTGGTGCGCGGCGCTGACCATCGACAGCCTCGAGTGCTCCTTCGACTTCGCCTACTGCAACCCCAATTGCGAGGAGCCGGTCAACTTCGCGTTCATCCAGACCAACGGGGTCCCAACCGGGCCGCCGAGCCCGCAGCTCGCGGAGGTGAGCAGCTTCCTGCCGAACGCCAACACGCTGCTGTTCAACCAGGGTGACGTGCTCCAGCTCTCCATCACCGACCCGCCGCAAGGGTTTACGACAACCATCCGAGATCTCACCACCGGTCAGACCGGGTACATGACCGCCAGCGCGGCGAACGGCTTCATGAATACCAACATCAACACCTGCGCCGGCACGCCGTTCACCTTCCACGCGATGTTCAGCACCGCGTCGGCCACGAACCAGGTCCCGTGGGCCGCCGACATAGCCGGAGGGCCGCTGGTGGTCCAGGAGATCGGCCACTCCGAGGTCTGCAACTCGCTGCTCTACCAGGACCCGTTCTCGGAATACTATTCGAGCACCCAGAACTTTACCGACAACGAGAGCTACGACACCTGCGTGGGCGGATCGGAAGGCCCGGGTCAGGTCGGTGAGGGCCCGTGCAACCCGACCACGGGCCTCTGCCAGAACGCGGAGACGCAGGGACCCAACGGAGAGCCGCAGGCCTGCCCGACCGACAACCCAGCCACCGGAGCCCACTGTGAATTCGCCGATGCCTTCTGCTTCCCGAAGGGGTCCCGCTCGATAACGGTCAACGGAGTGCTGACCACGGCCTGGTCGGACGCGAACCAGTGCTCCGCCAACCGGTACCAGAACGGCGACCTGGACTTCGACGGCCTGTCGTACCAGAGATCCTCCTGGCCGGCCAGTGGAAACCCGAATCATCCGACGTCGATGGAGTACGTCGGGCCGTTCCAGGCCAACGGGCGACCATATCCGCAGATCCAGTTCGAAACCGACATCAACGGCTCGGCGTACCTGTGCAACACGGCCACAGGCGCGGGCTGTGTCGTGCCGCCGACCGACGCCAATTTCTATCCCTACTACGCGCTCAGCCAGTCGTTCCCCGCGCTCGGGAACATCAGGACCTCGTGCGTGTGGACCTTCGGCGGGAACCTGTCCACCACCGTCCAAAACTTCGGCGGGGACGCCGAGTACGGCACGCCCGACGTGGCCCGTTACGGCGGTACGAGCACCGGCCCGGTCCAGCCCAACCTTGAGTTCTCCCCGCTCTGCCCGGGTGCCTTCTAACAGCTGCAGGAGGTAAAGCGCCGGGGTGCCCAGCCGGATGGCGGGCACCCCGGCGGCATGCTCGGGGCCTAGCGGCCCAGGCCGCCGGAAACGGCCTCCGCCACCGCCCGGACCCCTGGGTGCGCGGGCAGGTCCTCGAGCAGGACCGGCTGTCCGTCGCCACCGGCCAGCGGGATCCGCCAGTTGGGGTACTCGTCCACCGTGCCCGGCAGGTTCTGCGGGCGGCGTTCGCCGGCGGCCTCGGCCAGCGAGACTCCGACCAGCACGGCCGGCGTCCGCGTCAGGTAGGCGTACAGAGCGACAGTGAACTCCTCCGGCGACGGCCGGGCACCCAGGGGGAGCAGGCCGTCACGCCCCAGCATGTCCAGCCATCGGCCCGTTTCCACCCGAGCGGCCGCTCGCTCCTCCTCCTCGGGTCTGGTCAGCAGGCCGAGGCCGGCCCGGATGGTGACCTGCTCCCCGGTCAGGAACGCGGCGGCGGGGGGCATGTCGTGCGTGCCGACCGTGGCCAGGCAGCCGCGGCGCCACCCGCGCGGGCGGCGCGGCGTGCCGTCCGCGCGGCGCTCGAACCACAGCATGGACGTGCCGAGCACCCGGTGGGCGGCCAGGAAGTGACGCAGCCAGGGCTCCACCGTGCCCAGATCCTCGCCGATGGCCAGCGCGCGGGCGCGGGCCGCCTCCGCGGCCAGCACGCCCCCCAGCAGCTCATGGTCGTACCGCACGTATGTGCCCAGGCCGGGCGGCATGCCGGCCGGTATCCACCACAGCCTGGCCAGCCCCATCACGTGGTCGACGCGCATGCCGCCGGCGTGCCGGGTGGCCGCCGCGGCCAGCTCCGCCAGCGGCCTGCCCGCCAGGGCCGCCAGTCGGCCCGGATGCCAGGGCGGCAGCGTCCAGTCCTGACCCCGCTGGTTGAACTCATCCGGCGGTGCGCCGACGCTGACGCCGGAGACGATCACGTCCTGACGTGCCCAGGCGTCGGCGCCGCCTGGATGCGACCCCACGGCGAGGTCGTTGATCACGCCAATGGCCATCCCGGCCCGCCTGGCCGCGAGCTGCGCGGCGGCCGCCT
>JASHYW010000573.1 GCA_030042885.1 Streptosporangiaceae bacterium
GAGGTTCGACCCCGGTGCTCGCCGCGACGGCGCCCGGACCGGCTCCCGCAGACGCGTTCCGGCTGCCGCCCGAGGTCCGGGTACCCGGCGGCCCGTTCACCATGGGCACCTCCACCGAGCCCTGGGCGCTGGACAACGAGCGGCCCGCGCACACCGTCGACGTGGCGCCGTTCTTCATCGACACCACCCCGGTGACGTGCGGCGCTTACGCCGAGTTCATCGCGGACGGCGGATACGACGACCCGCGCTGGTGGACGGCGGCCGGCTGGGAGCACCTGCAGCGGGCCGCCCTGGCCGCGCCGCTGTACTGGAGCAGGGACGGGGGCCAGTGGACCCGCGGGGTGTTCGGCATCACCGAGCCCGTCCGGCCGGAGGAGCCCGTCCTGCACGTGTGCTGGTACGAAGCCGGCGCATACGCCCGCTGGGCGGGCCGGCGGCTGCCGACCGAGGCCGAGTGGGAGAAGGCGGCCAGGTTCGATCCCGCGACCGGCCTGTCCCGCCGGTACCCGTGGGGCAACTCCGAGCCGGACTCCGCCCTGGCCAACCTCGGCCAGCAGTTCCTGCGCCCCGCGCCGGCCGGCTCGTACCCGGACGGGGCGGCGCCGTGCGGGGCACGCCAGCTCATCGGGGACGTCTGGGAGTGGACCAGCTCGGACTTCCTGCCCTACCCCGGGTTTAGCGCCTGGCCCTACCGGGAGTATTCGGAGGTGTTCTTCGGCCCCGAGTACAAGGTCCTGCGCGGCGGGTCATTCGCGGTCAGCCCTGTGGCCTGCCGGGGCACGTTCCGGAACTGGGACTACCCGATCCGGCGGCAGATCTTCTCCGGGTTCCGCACCGCCCGGTCCGCGGGTGCGGAGACCGCTTGATGTGCAGGCACCTGGCCTACCTGGGGCCGCCGGCGACGCTGCGCTCGGTGATCATCGATCCGCCGCACGGGTTGTACCGGCAGGCCTGGGCTCCGCGGCGGCAGCGGTACGGGACGGTGAACGCCGACGGGTTCGGGGTCGGCTGGTACGCGCCGGGCGAGGAGGATCCGGTCAGGTACCGGCGGGCCGAGCCAATCTGGGGCGACGAGTCATTCACCGACGTAGCCAGGGTGACCAGGTCGCGCGCACTGCTCGCGGCCGTGCGCTGCGCCACGGACGGCACCGCCCCGGGGCCGGCTTCGGTGGCCCCGTTCGCGTCCGGCGGGTGGCTGTTCAGCCACAACGGCAGGATCGACGGCTGGCCGGAATCGGCCGCCGGGCTGGCAGCGACGCTGCCCGCCGCCGCGCTGCTCGGGCTGGAGGCCCGGGTCGACTCGGCGCTGCTGTGGGCGCTGGTGCTGCACCGGCTGCACCGCGGCCTGGGGCCCGCCGAGGCCCTGGCGGACACCATCGCGGCGCTGCGGGCGGCGGGCGTGACCGGCCGGTTCAACTTCCTGCTGACCGACGGCCGGGTGATCGCCGCCACCGCGGTCGGCGACACGCTGTGGCACCGGTCCGACGCCGCTGGGGCCCCGGTTCCCCCTGACGGCTCCGGCCCTGCGGTGATCGCCGCATCGGAGCCCGGCGACGACGAGCCGGGCTGGGCCGAGGTCCCGGACGGCTCGGTCATCACCGCCAGACCCGGGCAGGTCAGCGTGGCCGAGCTGGACGCCCAGGCCGCTTACATCAAGCACACAGAGGACGGAAGGATCGCGATCCGATGACATCCCTCGACCGACGGCTGCCGCCCGGGTTCCTCGAGGAAGCATTGCGTGCCGATGCGCTCAGCGGGCTTACGTCGGAGCCCAAGTCGCTGCCGCCCACGTGGTTCTATGACGCGCAGGGCAGCGCGCTGTTCGAGAAGATCACCGAGCTGCCGGAGTATTACCCGACCCGCGCCGAGCGGGAGATCCTGCACGCCACCGCGGCCGGCATCGCCGGGCAGACGCGGGCCCGGACTCTGGCCGAGCTCGGCTCGGGGTCGTCGGAGAAGACCAGGCTGCTGCTGGACGCGCTGCGGGCAGCGGGCACGCTGGGCTGTTACGTGCCCGTCGATGTCAGCGAGCCGGCCCTGGTCGCGGCGGGAGACACGCTGTCCGCCGATTATCCGGCCCTGGACGTGCGCGCCGTGCTGTCGGACTTCACCGAGCACCTCGGACTGCCCGCCGACGGCGAGGCGCCCGCGCCCCGGCTCATCGCGTTCCTGGGCAGTACCATCGGCAACCTGGTGCCGGAGCAGCGCGCCTCGTTCCTGGCCCGGGTGCGGGCCGGGATGCGCAGCGGCGACTTCTTCCTGCTCGGCACCGACCTGGTCAAGGACCCGGCGACACTGGTGGCCGCGTACGACGACTGTTCCGGGGTCACGGCCGCGTTCAACAAGAACGTCCTCGCGGTGCTGAATACCGAGCTCGGCGCCGACTTCGACCTGGACGAGTTCGAGCACGTGGCGGTGTGGGACGACGAGGATGAATGGATCGAGATGCGGCTGCGCTCACTCGGCGACCAGGCGGTGCACCTGCCCGCCATCGGGCTCACCGTGAGCTTCGCCGCCGGCGAGGAGATGCGCACCGAGATATCGGCCAAGTTCCGCCGGTCCGGGGTCGAATCCGAGCTGGCCGCCGCCGGCTTCGCGATGCGATCCTGGTGGACGGACTCCGCGGGGCAGTTCGGCCTCTCGCTTTCCGAGCCCGGGTGACGATCTCGCTGCGTCGGGCGGGCGAGCCAGGTGCGAAGAGCTCACCTTCCTGCGGTCACAGCCGCGCTCCGGCCTGGAATGATCAAGGACATGACCGTGGTGAGGATCAACGCGATTACGGTGCCCGCCGGCAGCGGCGACGAGCTCGCCCGCAGGTTCGCCGCCCGGGCCGGGGCCGTGGACGACCAGGACGGATTCGAAGGGTTCGAGCTGCTCAAGCCAACCGACGGGCGTACCACCTGGCTGGTGGTGACCCGATGGCGGGATGAGGCGGCCTTCCGGGCTTGGATGAACTCCCCGGCGTTCGGAGCCGGGCACCGACCTGTCGCGGAGTCGGCGGGCGGTCGGGCCCAGCCGCCGGTCGGCATCAGCAGTGAGCTGTGGTCCTATGAGGTGGCCGGCGGATCGTCACGCCGATGACGCTCCGGCCAAGGCCGAGGGCGCCCCGGCCGAGCGCCTCGCTGAGTCCCGAGCCGGTACCTGCACTCCGGGCCGGCTCGCCGGGCTCGCTCGCTACCGCTAGAGGGTCAGCGCGCGGGCCGCCCGTTCGATGATGGCGCCCAGATCATCCCGGCTGGCCTCCCGGTAGAGCGGGCCCGCGCCGTCGGCCAGCAGCTGGCTCAGCATCGCCACGCCGCGCACCGGGACCGGGCCGGGCTGGACCAGGTGGCCGGCCAGCTCGGCGAGCCCAGGAGCGGACTGGCTGATCCGCGTCAGGCGGAGCGGGACGCGCGGCGGGCGGGCGGCAGTGAGCGATGCGTGCCCGGTGACCGGCTGCGGCCTCAGGATGGCGGGCTCCCCCGCGGCATCCAGCATGCGCTGCAGGCTCGCGGCCAGGCCGCGGCGGAACTCCATGGACGTCAGCCGCATAGCCCGTGCCGCCAGGGTAGCGCTCGCCTCCGGGCTGGCGCCTCCGGCGAGCTCGCGGTCGAGCCGCGCCGCCCGGCTGCGGGCCAGTATCCGGTGCCAGGGCCGGAGCCGCCGGAGCGACAGGCGGCCTTGATCATCGTCAAGCAGGACATGCATGGTGTCCTCCCATCCCCGTGACCTATAACTCCATTATACTAGTCATGCATAACCTGTAAAGTTTTTCATGTGGTCACGAGAGGAGGTGGTGAGCATGGCGGCTACCCTGAACGGCATGACGCTGCCCTCGTGGGCCTCACATCTGGAAGACAAGCTGGCGCCGATGCCGCTGCTGCGGGTGCAGGCGTTCGTGGACACCCTGGACCGGGACCTGGGCACGGATGTGTTCGCGCGCGCGGACGAGGCACGCGCATGGCTGGCCAACGCGGGCCTGCGCGCTCCGCACCCGGGCCGGCCCGAACCAGACTTCGGCGACGATCTCCGGCTGGCCCGCGAGGTCAGGGAGAGCATCCGCGCGCTGATCGGGCGCAACACCGGGACCGGGCCGCTGACCGAGGACGAACTGGCGCCGCTGGAGAAGGTCCTGGGGGATGCCCAGCCGCGGCTGGACGTCGGCGCGGACGGCCTGGTCAGGCTCGGGCCAGCCCTCCCGGCCGCCAGCCTGGCCGACGGCCTGCTGGTGCTGCTGCTGATCGTCAGGGACGCGCAGGGCGACGGTACCTGGGAGCGGCTGAAGCTGTGCGGCAACCCGGACTGCCGGTGGGCGTTCTATGACCGGTCGCACAGCCGCCGGGGCGCATGGTGCGACATGGCGTCATGCGGGAACCGGCTCAAGAACCGCAACCTCCGCGCCCGCCGCGCGAGCGCGGCGCATTCTGCGGCGGGGCTAGGCTAGCCCACTCAGGCCCAGGGCCAGCCGGCCTCGCGTTCGCGGGTGGCCATCGCCAGCAGTTCCTCGGCGTGCGCCTGGCCGAATTCGGAGTCTTCCAGGCCGGCCAGCATCCGGGACAGTTCCCGCACCCGGCCCGGCTGATCCAGCCGCATGACGCCGCTGGAGGTGACCAGGCCGTCGTCCGACTTCTCCACTACCAGGTGGTTGTCCGCGAAGGCCGCCACCTGCGGCAGGTGGGTCACCGCGACCACCTGAGCCGAACGCGCCAGCCGGGCCAGCCGCCGGCCCACCTCGACCGCGGCCTTGCCGCCCACCCCGGCGTCGACCTCGTCGAAGACGAACGTCGGCACGGGATCCGCGCCCGCGAACACGACCTCGATGGCGAGCATGACGCGGGACAGCTCGCCGCCGGAGGCGCCCTTGTGCAGCGGCAGCGGCGGCGCGCCCGGGTGGGCCGCGAGCCTGATCTCCACGTCGTCGGCGCCGAACGGCCCGGGCGATTCCAGCTCGGTCACCACGGCGGTCAGCGACGCGTGCGGCATGGCCAGGTCGATGAGCTCGGCGGTCACCTCAGCGGCGAACCGCTCGGCGGCCGCCGACCGCAGCGCGGTCAGCTCAGACGCGAGCGAGGCCACCTGCGACGCCAGAGATGCCTCTTCCGCGGCCAGCGCCGTGATC
>JASHYW010000574.1 GCA_030042885.1 Streptosporangiaceae bacterium
CGACCAGCCTGATCTCGCGGAGTTTCCCGGCCAGGTGGCCAGCGAACTCGTCCATCGCCGCCTCGTGGTCATGTTGGAACGCCCGCACCGACCGCTCGTAGTCGTCGGGCCCGTCCGCCGCGAGCAGCACCCGGACCCACAGGTCTCCCGGCTCGATCTCCGGGTCGTCGCCGTATTGCAGCAGCACCACCTGCCGCGCCGCGCCGCCCGGGAAACGCTCTCTGGCCTCAGCGTCGATCTCGCGTTCAATGTCGGCCAGCCCAACCCGGTCCATCGCGGCCTCCCGATCGGAGTGAAATCCAAGCTAGTACCGCGATTTATCCGGGGCAACGCAATATTCGCCTGCACCTGCCACCCCTGCCCGGCGGCGTCCTGGTCGTCATCGTCTGCCTGCTGGGCGAGTCAGAGCGCCGGATCCGGGTCATGCGGTTTCCGTCTGTTGCGTGCCGTCGGCCAGATCTGTTCGTCGGGGCAGCTGGCCTGGTGGCAACGCAGCGGCCACTGGCAAGCAGCAGCGACCGGCGACAGCACATAACTCCCGCACGGTTCGCGCCAACTGGCGATATGTCCGGCCTGAAAAACGGACGGTCGGAGAGCCCATCCGGCCCCGTGCGGTCCAAGATCGCCGCCCCATTAGCGTGCCATTAACCCCGGTAAAGACCGGGATCTCACGGTCACTCGCGGACAGCCGGCCTCGCAGCTCAGGGAACATGAGAGCCCCGGAAGGCTCCGATTCCCAAGCTGATAGTGCGAGGGAGTGTGCTGCTGACGCTTGTGCCGGGCCGACCAAAGGCCGGACTGACACGAGCGCGGAAGCCTGACCAGCGCCAGCACCCTGCTTACCACGGATTCGGGGGCCTGCGAGCAAGGACGACGGATCAAGACGGCCTCGGCCGGGGCGGCGGGGCAGAGGCCTACGAGCGTGGTTTCCTGGCCAGTCTCAGCAACTTGGTTCCCAGGGCGAGGGAAAAGAAGCCCAGCAGTGCGAGCGCGGGAAGCTGGAAGTCCTGCAGCGACGTAACTGGGTGCAGGAAAGCAATGCCGCCGATAATGCTGGTTATTGTTGACGGCCTAACTATCTGAGCGTCCCGAGAGCGACACCCCGGCGGCGATAACGACGTGCTGGTGAGCGCCACGACGGCGACGCCGACTCAATCGCGAACGAGTTTCAGTGCCAGCCTGGGCACGACAAAGGATGCGAGAAAGATCGGCAAGAACCTCTTTCCGGTGCATCGGAAGGCGACGATCTCTTCCTCGGCGGCGTCGAAGGTTTGAGTGCTGCTCGAGTTTCGTCCATTGCGAACTTGCAGGGTGTGACGTCCAGGCTCGACTGGTATCTCGATCGTGTGGTTCATTTCGACCGACCCGACCCGCTCACCGTCGACCATGACATCGTACGTGCCACGACGGACCTCCGCTCCGATTGCCTTATGGGTCAACTTCAGCGTCGCCGACATTTGTTGATCTCCTCTTGTTTCTGAACGGCGCTTCTCTGGGTGCTCGGCGACGAACGCAACGTGCCGTCGGCCCGGGGCAGCAGGTCGGCGTGGTGCCGGTCGTAGCAACCGCTGGCGGCACATCCTCGGGTCGGGAACGCCCCGTGTCGCGCCGACCGCGAGAAGGGATCCGAGGCGGTGGCGCCCGTGGCCATCGTATGGCCGTGTCCCCTTGCGGTCGATGCGTACGCGGCGGCCCGGCGTACGCGGCGGTAAACGTGGCCATCTGGGTCATCTACGTGGCGTTGGTGGTGCTGGCCACCGAGGTGCTCCCGTTCCACAGCACGGTGGCGGTGACGGCATCGGTGCTGGTCGCCGTGGTCGTGTTTTACCCGCTACACCGACGTGCGCAACGGGCGGCAAAGCGGCGGTTCGACCATCGGCTGCCGGGACTTGACAGAAGGTCTCGGCATAGCAACGCATGAGCCGATCATGTGGGCCCTTGACAAACATAGAAGCGTCTGAAGGTCGTCCCCGGCGCGCTCTGCTTAAATCACGGGCATGGACGCCACGGCCGCCGCGCAGCGCTGGGCGGATACTTGGGCGCGAGCCTGGCCGCAGCGCGATGCCGCGGCCATCGCCGCCCTCTATGCCGATACGGTGGTATATCGCCCGCCCGCGTTCCGGCCGCCGGATCTGGGCCTCGCCGGGGTCCACCGCTATCTGAGCGAGCAGCTCCCAGTTGAGGAGGATATCGAGTACTGGTTCGGCCAGCCAATCGTCTCGGGCGACCGGGCCGCGTCGAATGGTGGGGAATGGTGGGCCAGCTGGACCGAGCAAGGCCAGGAGCTCACCTACGCCGGAGCCAAGCTTCCTGGAGAAGGCCCGCCCGCTGGACTCCGCCGGAATGATTTCCCGGTCGCGCCGAACGCGGCGTGCCGGGGTGCCGGCATCCGGGATCATGGTGGAATGCCCGATGATGAACTGCTGAGACGTGTCCGCGAGCTCCGCGCTCGCGGACGGTCGCCGAAGGAAATCGCCCGCGCCCTCAAGGTGCGCCCCGCGACTGTGACGCCACTGATCTGGCGGCTCGCCGCTGCCGAGCCCCAGGAGAAGGAGGCGCCGCTTATCGGCTGCTGGGTCAACCAGGGCTGGTCGTCGAGCGTGCGGTTCACAGGCCACCCGGAGTGGCCGGATACCGGGGCAGGCGAGACAGGGGAATCTGGGCTGGTCATCGTCGTCGTTGCCCGTGAGCGGGGCAGTTCGGTGCGGGTGTGCGAGTTCCTGGTCGACACCTGGTGCCTGGG
>JASHYW010000575.1 GCA_030042885.1 Streptosporangiaceae bacterium
GAGCAGGAACTGCTCGCCCTGGGCGCCACTCGTGTCCACGGTGAACGCGAGACCGGCTTCCGGGTCTTCACCGACCCTGCCGGGCACCCATTCTGCATTGTTTTCGGCCGTCCCGGCACAGATTGAACCATTGCCCGCTATGCCGCGTTGGGTCTTGGGCTGGCAGCTGGGCCGGGTCTACTTCCTGGCCTTCTTGAACCCCTCGCGAGGACGACCGGACCCAGCCCTTACCGCCAGGTTGGCCAGTCTCTGCAACCGTAGGTGAGCCGACGACGGACCTCGACCGATTTACCGTTCGTGCCGCAGGTCGCACGTTTGGCCGCGGTGGCGGCTGGATCCTACGGCTTCCTGGCCCGCACGATGAGGAAGTAGGGGGCGATCCGGGTGTCGGCGACCTGCGGGCAGGTGGCGGCGGTCTTTTCGTCGGCGCGGGGCTCGGCGATCGCCTCGATGGCCAGGCCGGCGCCCAGGACGGCGCTGAGCCACCCGGCCAGGGTCCGGCGGGCGTAGGTGATGGTGAACGGCTGGTACCGGTCCCGTACCTCGGCTGGCGCGGCGCTGAAGGTCCAGGTCTCGGTGAGCGGGCCCTGGTAGAAGTAATCGCCGACGGCCCGGGCCTGGCGCGCGCCGGACTCGTCGTGGACCCACCACCCGATCGGTGTCGACACGACCGGATGCAGCACCGAGAACTGCACGAACCCGCCTGGTCGCAGCACCCGCGCCACCTCGCCGAGGGTGCGCTCGGGGTCGGCGACATCCATCAAGCTCATGAACGCGGTCACCGCATCAAAGGCCGATGCGCCGAAGGGCAGGGCGGCTCCGTCGCCGACCAGGTAGCAGATCCCGCTGCGGTCCTGCCCGGCGGCCGCGGTGATGAACGACTCGGCGACATCCAGCGCGGCTACGCGGGCGCCTTTGCCGGCCAGCAGGCGGGTGTTGTGCCCCTCACCGCAGCCCAGGTCCAGGCACGTCAGCCCGTCCACCGGCGGGAGCAGCCCGAAAAAAGCCGGGGTATTGACCAGGTCCCGGTAGCGGTCAAACCCGGCGCGCGACAATTCCGTCCACGCCGCCGCGTTGGCGTTCCACATCGCCCGGGTATCTGGCCGCGTCACACCGTCATGCTCGCACGCCCGCCGGGCGATGGACGTACAGGCCGACACCCGCCCAACCGCGCATTGTCAGGGCATGAAGCGCTACAACGAACCGATCCACCTCTCCTCTCCCGCAGCCGATGCTCCGTCAGCCGATCATGTGCGGCTGGCCGCGTCCGCCTACCTGGCCCGGTTCACGGGCTCTTCCCGTGAGCACACCGGATCCGACCTGCGCTGCTACCTGCGATGGTGCGCTGGGCGCGGCCTGGACCCGCTGGCCGCCCGCCGCCCGGACCTGGAGCAGTACATCCGGTGGATGCAAGAAACCTGCCGGTTCAAGCCCTCCACCATCTCCCGGCGGTTCTCGGTAGCCGCCGGGTTCTACCGCACCTGCGTGATCGACGGCGCGCTGGAGCACTCCCCGGCCGAGCACGTCCGCCGGCCGAACGTCCCGGCCGAATCAGCCTCGATTCCCGGGAGACGGCACGGAGTTTCCTGCCTGTCGGCATCCGATGCGTTTCCACTGGTAGATGAGGTTTCCTTGCCCGGTCCGGTGCTGATTTCAACGAGCGGCGCTGCGGCCGCTCGGGCTGGCCACCGGGGAGGCCGGGTTCAACTGACGCCCTCACCAGCGGCGTCCCGCTCAACGTCGACCTGGACACCACGCTCACCGTCGTCGCCGGGAACCTCTGCCGGCTGCTCGCGCTCAAGCTATCCCGGTACGAGCACGCAACCCCCGGCACCCTCTGGCGGGACTTCCTGGACGCCACCGGCACCCTGCACATCACCGAAGACGGCGTCACCTGCGCCCTGAACCTGCGCAGCCACCACCCCGCCCTCATCGACGTCGGCTTCGCCGACCTCCAGACCCCGATCCCCTGGTGGGGCGACCGCACCCTGCGCTTCCGGTTCCCGCCCCGGTAACCACCAAGCCGCAGGGAACCTCAACTCAATTATCTGACCGGGAATCGAGGTTAGCCGCGCCGTGGTCTTCGTCGGGCCGGGTCGCTGAACGGAGGCTTGCGTCTGATCGCGACCCGGCGGCGTCCCTCCTCGATCCATCCTGGGATCAAGCTCTCGTCGGCACCCGCAGCGATGCAGAAGCTCGCGGCAGCCTTCGACCTCGGCTCGTCGAGCTCGCCCTCGCTGGCACCAAGCAAGATACCCGCTACCTCGGCTAGGAGGTCGGGGCGGCCACCGGCTATCTCCCGCAACTCTGGCACCGCGGCGTCCGTCTCGTCCTGCGTCGGCTTCCGCCAGGGAGCGTGGCGCTTGGCCACGCCCATCAGGCGGGCGGTAAGCGTAGGCAACCGATGCCTCACGACAACAGCTCGACGTAGCCCTCGGTGCCGTGCACGCGGATCATCTGCCCGTCCGGGATCAGTTGGGTGGCGTGCTCCACGCCCACCACCGCCGGGAGGCCGTACTCGCGAGCGATCACGGCGCCATGGGTCATCAGTCCGCCGACCTCGGTCACCAGGCCCTCGATGGTGACGAACAGCGGCGACCAGCTCGGGTCGGTGAACGCGGTGACCAGGATGTCGCCCGTCTTGAGGTCGGCCTGTTCTATGCCGGCGATCACGCGGGCCCGTCCCTGGATCGTCCCGGCGGACACCGGCAGGCCAGCCAGCGCGCCCGCCGGCACGTCCTTGCGCCGGTACGAGCCCGCGACCGCTTCGCCTTCGGAGGTGAGCACCCGCGGGGGCGTGAGCGCGTGGTACGACGCGAACGCGTCCTTGCGCTCGCGGATGAGCTCGCTGTCGGCCTCCTGCGTGCGCACCACGTCTTCGATCTCGGGGAACGTGAGGAAGAACACGTCTTCGGCCTCGCGCAGCACGCCGGCCTGCACCAGCCGCTCGGCCTCGCCGAGCAACGCCTGCTTGTACACGAAGTAGCGGCTGACGATGCCGTACTTCGGATACTCGCGGTAGCCGATGAAGGTCCGCACTCGGTCGATCATCTGCTTGGTCTGGTCGGCCTTGGCGTCGCCATCGGGCAACGCCCGCAGGCGCTCGAGCACCTCGCGCTGCTTCGCCTCGGCCTCGGCGCGCCCGTGCTCGAAGCGCCGCGTTCCCTCCCCCGCCTGGAAGTTCTCGATGTTGGCGAGGATCACCGGCACCAACATGGACGGCCGCTCGCTCCAGCGCGGTCGTGTGATGTCGATCTCGCCCACGCAGCGCATGCCGTACTGGTCGAGATAGGCCCGGATGGCGGCCTGCACCTGCGGCCCGCCTTCGAGCGCCGGCAGCTCGTCGAGAAAGCCGTCATCGCCGGCGCGTTGCAGGAACGCGATCACGCCGGGGTGCTGGCGGATCGCGTCGGCGACGTCCAACAGGGCCAGGCCCATCTCGGCGGTGACGTTGTTGGGGACGGACTGGGTGAGGGTGTCGGCCACGTTCTTCTCGCCGAGCCAGTCCTGCAGGTGCTCGTTGAGCCACCCGGCGGCCTCCATCGCCAACATGAACACCTGGTGGCTGCGTGGCTCGAACAGGATCCGCTTCATCTCCGGGATGTCCCCCAGGATGGTGTCGATCAGCGCCGATCCGGTCTTCGGCTCGATGTCGCGCCGCAAGGCTGCGACCGACGCCCGGTTGGTGGCGATGAGCTCGTCGACGATCGCCGGATCGGTCTCGATCGGGTCGGGGGGCGCGAGGAATCGTGGCACCGGACCGTCGCCGGGGACCAGCGGGATGAAGTCGCGCTCGACGATGGTGCGGAGCGCGTCCCCGGTCAGCGGGTCGGACGTCCCGAAACCGGCGACGAGGCGGTCGCGGTTGGCGGGCGACGCGAGGTGGTGGCTGACGTCGACGAACAAGCGGCCACCGGCCGGGTGCATCGGCACAGCAGCGGTCAACTGCCACACGGAAATGCCCAGGGGTTTCATGGCGTCGGTCATCATCTGCTGGTGGCCGACGGACACGTACACGCGGGGCGCGTCGCCGGCCGCGGCGGGGATGGGGAACAGCGTGGTGATCGGCCGGCTCTGCACGATGTGGAAGTCGTCGCCGGCCAGGCACCACTCGATGTCCTGCGGTCGCCCGAAGTGCGCCTCGATCCTGCGGCCCAGCCGCGCCAGCTCGACCACCTGTGCGTCCGTGAGCGCAGGTTGCGCCCGCCGCGCCGGGTCGATCGCGAGGTGCTGCGTGCCTCCTCCGGGGAGCGCTTCGATCGCGAGCTGCTTCGACGCGACGATCTTCTGGACGATCTCGTCGTCGCGCACCTTGAACACGTCCGGGTTCACCAGACCGGACACCAGCGCCTCGCCCAGGCCGAAGCTCGCGTCCACGGACTCGATCTTCCGGTTGCCGTTTACGGGGTCGGCCGTGAACAGGATGCCGGACGCCTGCGGGATGACCATCTGCTGCATGACCACGGCCATGTGCACCTGCCGGTGGTCGATGCCGTTGCGCAGGCGGTAGGTGACGGCGCGCTCGGTGAAGAGCGAGGCCCAGCACCGGCTGACGTGTTCGAGGATCGCCGCCGGCCCCACAACGTTCAAGAACGTGTCCTGCTGGCCAGCGAAGGATGCGGTGGGCAGGTCCTCCGCCGTCGCGCTCGACCGCACCGCGTACGCAACGTGCTCGCCGAGCCGCGCCACCGCGCCGGTGATCGCCACGGCCAGATCCTCAGGCATCGCGATCGCTTCGATGGTCGTGCGGAGCTCCGCGGCGCGCGTGCGGATCCCGTCACGGTCGCCGGGGTCCAGCTGCGTCAGCCGGTCGAGCGCTTCGCCGGTCGCCCACGCGCTCGCCATGATCCGCCGGAACGCATCCGTCGTGACGCAGAACCCGCGCGGCACCCGGATGCCATCGATCCGCGCCAGCTCCCCGAGGCTCGCGCCCTTGCCCCCGACAAGCGCCACCTGCGTCTGGTCGATCTCCTCGAATCCCAACACGTCGTTGCCCATGAGCACCTTCCCTCGGCCACGCGACTCGCGACGTGCAGTGTAAGCGCACAACCGCTGCTCTACGCCGGCCGCCCCAGCTGGGACCTACTCCCCACCATCACACCCCGCTGAAATCCGAAGCGCCCGGTAAGCAGCCGGTCAGAATCAGATGCGCGATGATATTTAGCCATCTGGCCAGGATCGAACTTATATACGTTAAAAACAAGTTAGCTTTGATCGTTTGCGCATGGTGCGGCAACGGGAAGGATGCGGCGATGGAGGCCCTGACGCCCGCCTCGCCGGAGAGCCTGCCGCCGATCGGGGATCTGATCGCCGACGAGCCGTTCTGGCGCTACCCGCTGGGTGCAACGGCAAGGCAGGGTGTTGCTCATCTGCGCGTGTGGCTCACCGCCGGTTCTGAGCCCGGTCACCTGGCCGTCGTCACCGAGACCGGCTCCGCAGCCTCGGTCACGGAGTGCGCGTCGCATATCTGGGCGGCGCTCGCCCGCAGGTACGGGCCCTCCGTCATGCTGCTCGCGCATCACCCCGCACCGCAGACCGGGGAAGGCGCCGAGACCCTCGACCTGGTCCGCATCGGCGCCGACGACAGCCCGCACTGGCTCCGTGTCTGGCCGACCGCGGAGGACAACCCCCGTCATGGCGGGCTTGAGCTGTGGATGGCCGGTCACGGATATCAGATCGTCAGCAAGCCCGCGAGCTGGTTCGACTGCTGCCCGGACGGGAGTGACTGACTGCGTAGCGAAAAGTTCGAGGCCTACGCCGCCGTCGTAGTATCGATACTTTGCGGCGGATCGGTGCGGGCGCTGGCGGCCAGGATGGCAGAAATGGCATTCACGGCGTCCTCAACGCGTGGTTCGTCGCTGATGGGGAGCCATCGCTCCAGCGTCATCTGGCAGTGATGGCCGGGCTGGCTGCGGTCGATGACGAGCGCCTCGTGGTGAGGAGCGCTTTCCAGAGTCACCTCAAGTTCATGCGCCGCACCGTCGTCGCTGGTGACCGCGCGCCGTGGCGGGTGCTGCGCGATGCCGGGCACGAGGTCGTCTTCACGACCGAACGGCCGGGGACCATCCCGGCCGCCGATCCCCGGCTGCTGACCGGCGTCCTGTTCGGACGGCTGGGCGCGGCGCCGAGGCCCGCGACCCGGCCACCGGCCGCAGCGTCCTGGCGGACCGGCGGACGACCTGCCTGCCGAAGTACATGGAACGTTCGGCCTACCTGGCCACGGCCCGGCGGCTCGGCCGCTACTACCGCACATATCCCGCCTACGTCGAGGACGAGGTGACGGCGGCCCTGGACTACCCGGCCCGCCAGTTCAGACGGGGACCGCGCACGCTGTCCGCGCGCGGCACCGCGACCGACGACACCCCGGCCTTCGTCGTACAGGACCGCAACTACGTCTCCGCGCGCTGGCCCGGCGATGCGTACTTGTTCGGCCGCCGGTTCTGCGAGCTGCTGCAACCTGCTTTGTAGCCCGGATGCCTCGCGGTAAGGAACTGCTCACGGTGACGGCCGCCGAAGGGTAACCGCTGGCGCCGTTCGGCGGCGGGGGTGCGGTCACGGCGGTCTGGGTGTAGCCGGTCGCGTCGGTGGCCCGGGCCTCGAGCAGGTGATTGCCCGGAGTTGCCTGCCATTCCCACACCCATTGCCGCCACGTGTCGATGTCGGGCACCGCGGC
>JASHYW010000576.1 GCA_030042885.1 Streptosporangiaceae bacterium
GGGTCTTGGGCAGCGGGGTCAGCTCGATGCCCTCCGCCGTGGTGCCCGCGGGCCTGGTGGAGCGCCCGGCCAGCTCGGCCGCCCGCTCGGCGACCGTCTGCTGCCAGGCGGCCCGAGGCACGGCTTCGTCCACGAGCCGCCACTGCACGGCCCTCTTTCCGCCGATGCCCTCGGATTTGGTGGCGAAGTAATCGGCCAGGTCACGGCGGACGTGCCGCTTGTCGGTGACCCGGGTCAGCCCGCCGGTGCCGGGCAGCACGCCGAGCAGGGGCAGTTCGGGCAGGGCCACCGCGGAGGACCTGTCGTCGATGAGCATGATGTGCTCGCAGGCCAGCGCCAGCTCATAGCCGCCGCCGGAGGCGGTCCCGTTCACCGCGGCCAGGTAGGCCTGGCCCGAGCTGGCCGTCGCGTCCTCGATCCCGTTGCGGGTCTCGTTGGTGAACTTGCAGAAGTTCACCTTCCACGGGTGCGGCGAGGCGGCCAGCATGCGGATGTTCGCCCCGGCGCAGAAGACCTTGTCCTTGCCGCTGGTCAGGACGACGGCACGTACCTCAGGATGGGAGAGCCGCAGCCGCTGCACGGCGTCGTAGAGCTCGATGTCGACGCCGAGGTCGTAGGAATTCAGCTTGAGCTCATACCCGGGTACCAGACCGCCCTGCTCGTCCACGTCCATGGTCAGCGTGGCGACCGGCCCGTCGGTGGCGAGCCGCCAGTGCCGGTAGCGCGAGGGATGGACCTGGAAGTCGACCCTGGGCGTGTCGGGAGGATTTTCGTCAGGCATGAAGGGCCGCCTTTCCCGCGGTCTAGCTCTGCAGCAGGACGTGGTAGCCGCGCTCGGCCAGAAGCTGGGCCTCAAGCAGGCTGAACGGAAGGCCCCTGCCATAAGGGCAGCGCACCAGCACGGTCGCGGCTGGACGGCCGGTGATGGGCAGATAGTGGTCGGCCAGCAGCGTGGTGCCGTCCGACATGGGTACTCGGAGACCACGTTCGACCGCGACGTAGTTGGTCCGCGGCGGGAGTGACCAGGCTCGTTGCAGCGCCGCGCTGACCGCGGTCGCACCCCGGCCCAGCGGGCGCGGCGCCGCGGCGCGGCCCTGGGCGTCTGAGGCCTTGCGGCGGGGACCCGTCAGCATCACGGTGTCCTTTCTGCGATCCGGTGGGGTACGTACCCGCCGCGGGCCGGCCCGATTACTCAACAAAAGAATCTGATTCCGGCACTTCTTTGTAGCGCTTACGCCGCCGCGACCGCCGACGATTCCCTGGCCGGCATGACAAGCGCAGCGTATCAATCCAGGCTGACGGCTGGCTTACGCTGCCGACGGCCGCTAGGCCGGGCCGGCGCCCGGCCCTAGCGCATCATCGGACGGGTCGTCGCTGCCGAATTCCTCGTAGCTATCGAATTCGCCGTCGTCGGGGAAGCCATCGCTGTCGAAGTCGTCGCCGGAGTCGTCGTCATCGGATTCGCCGTCACGTGCCGCTGGCTGGGCGCCCACGTCAAAGGGGCCGGACCGGGCGACGTGCCATTGCTCAATTCCGGTATCGGCGCCCGCCCCGGAACCGGAACCTGGTCCGGCGGTGAAACGGCCCGCTACCGGGCTGGATGCCTGCGGGGTCAACAGCATCCACGCGCACGAGACCATCAGCGCGCCCACGAACGCGCAGTAGATCCAGAACGCCGGCGTGAGGCCGGAACTGATCGTCAGCCCGAGCTGCGAAGCCTGCGCGGGCGAGAACCCGAACTGGGCCGGCGAGACAGGCTCGCTGGCCTGGACGAGGGCCGAGATGGCCTGGGCTGCCATCGGGATGGTCGCGCCGGCCAGCAGGACCGCGCCGTGGCGGATCGGGCGCCACAGAGCGGCCGCGACCACCACCGCGGCCAGCGCGACCATCACGGCGACATCCCCGGCGATCACCAGTCCTGGGTTCGCGAAGGCGTTACCTGCCGTCAGGGACAGCGTCTGCCCGGCCGCGGTCCGCAGCGTGAAGCTGTCCCAGGCCGGGGCGAACGCGACGGCCGCGCCGAGCCCGGCGAGCACCAGAAGTACGACCGGGCCCAGTTCTGAGCCGCGGGGCCTGCACAGCGGGCTCGCGTACCCGGTGGTGCGGGCAGGCCTGAGCCAGAACGCCACCGCCGATCCCGCGGCGCAGGCGAGCCAGCCGAGCAGGCTGAGCACCAGGCCCGCGCCTGCCGGGGCGCCCCCGGTGATCGCCGTGGCGGCGTCGGCGAAGAACAGCCCGAACGTGACGATGCTCACTCCGGTCGCCAGCAGCGCGCCCATCCGCTGGCGAGTGCCGCCAAGCGGGATGAGGACGGCACTCGCGCTCCAGGCGGCCAGGTAGATCACATGAGCGACCAGGTTGTAAGGCTGCTGGGCCAGGCTTGATCCGCCGAGATAGGCCGGGAACAGCCCGGCTACTCCCAGCGCGACACCCACAGCCAGCAGGACGTCGGCGATGACGGCACCGCTCCTCGCGCCGAGCGCCCGGGAAAGACCCTGGCCGGCGGCGGTCATGCGCGCTCCGGGGGCACCAGCGTTCCGGCCGACAGGGCCGATGGTGCCCGGCGTCTCCATGCTCACGAAACGGGCCCACGCAGCGGACCAGCCCTCCGGAGTGTCCGGCCACGACTCCAGCGGCTTCGACCGGGACGTTCCGACGACCCAGATCCCGTAATAGTCGCGGCCCCGTCCTATTTCGTACGTCGCACCCCGGTACGCGATGGTCACTGAGTCAAACACCGATCCGAGCCCTTCCTGCCACTGCTGAGCGCACCCGTAGTGTCCTGTATAACAATCTAGGAAGCCGGCCTGGAAGTCGGCTGAGCAGTCCCTGCAGCGTTCCTGACTCTTCATCCACGGCACATGTTGCTCCCGCGGACGGGCCAGCCGAGCTGGTCTACGCGCTGGGCTGAGGCCTGTTCGCCTCCGCCGTCCTTCGCCAGCCGTGAACCCGGGCCGCGTATCTGTGCCGCGGCGTGCTGAACTGTAGGTCATGGACATTCTCGTGCTCGGCGGGACGGCGTGGCTCGGACGTGAGGTGTCCCGGCAGGCGATCGAGCGCGGTCATGCCGTGACCTGCCTAGCCAGGGGCGAGACCGGCACTGTCGTGCCTGGCGCGGTGCTGGTGGCCGTCGACCGGCGCGAGGACGGAGCCTACGACCGGGTGCGTGAGCGTGACTGGGATGTGGTGATGGAGGTGTCGTGGCAGCCGGGGCTGGTCCGCGGGGCGCTGGCGGCCCTGGGCGTGACCTGAGCGCCGGGCGAGAGCGCGAGCTGCTCGCCGCGCTCACCCCGGCCTCAGGATGAGGCCCGCGCCACGGTCGGCGTCGAGATGCTGCTGACCTTCGGGCACGGAACCGCCTCGGCCGAGCAGATAACCGAGCTGCTCCGGGGCGCCGGGGTGACGGGATTGGTCGACGTCAGGACCGCCCCGGGCAGCCGCCGTCATCCGCACGTGGCGCGCGCCGAGCTCGAGCGCTGGCTGCCGGAAGCCGGAATCTGTTACCGCTGGGACAAGCGCCTGGGCGGTTTCCGCAGGCCCGCGCCGGACTCACCGGACGTGGCCTGGCGGGAGGACATGTTCCGCGGTTACGCCGGGCACATGCGGACCGCCGATTTCCTCGCCGCGGTGGACGAGGTGCTCGCCCAGGCCAGCACGCAGGTCACGACCGTGATGTGCGCCGAGAGCCTGTGGTGGCGCTGTCACCGGCGGCTGCTCGCCGATTTCGCCTGCGCGGCGCGCGGCGTGCCCGTCCGTCACCTCATGCACGACGGCCGCCTGGAGGAGCACCGCCTCTCCCCCGGCCTGCGGCTGCGCGACGACGGCCTGCTCGTCTACGACGCGGGCCAGCCGCAGCTGCTGTAGCAGCCGTGCTCGTGCCGACGCCTGACCGGAATGCGCGGCCGAGGCCTGCGGCCGCTGAGGGACGGAGTCAGCCGAGGTAGGCCGGGAACCCGGTGGTCTGCCAGGTTCCGCCGTCAGGGGTGATCGCGAACGCCTCGTATCCGTCCAGGCTCTCCACCCAGTCCCGGGATCCGGGCCCCATCGCGAAGGCCGCCGTGGCATAGGCGTCCGCCGCAGCCAGCCGCGCGCCGACCACGGTGACGCTGGCCAGGCCGGTAGCCGGCTGGCCGGTGTGCGGGTTGATGATGTGCGGCCCGCGCTCAGCGACGCCGGAAGTGGCGACCGCGAAGTCCCGCCCGGCGACCACCAGGGCCAGGGAGCCCGGCCGCAGCGGGTCGGCGATGCCCACCCGCCAGGGCTGGCCCGGGCCGTGATCGCCGACGCACTGGATATCCCCGCCGCCGTTGACGCTATGCTCAGCTGAGCCCGAGGCGGTCAGCATCGAAGCGGCCCACTCGATGGCCCAGCCCTTGACGTACCCCGACGGGTCGAACCGTCCGCCGGGCCTGGTGGTGAAGTAGCCGCCGCTCAGCGCGCTGATCTCGGCGCACGCGGCCATCACCTCGGCCAGTTCGGGCGCGCAGTCAGCCAGCGTGACCGATCCGCGGCCGAAGCGGTTCACGTCGCTGTCGTCCCGGTACGGCGAGAACGTGGCGTCGACCCAGTGCAGCCAGCACACCGCGCCCTTCAGGGCCGGGCCGGCCCAGGCCGGGATGTCGAAGGACACCACGGTGCCCATCACCTGCTCGGCGTGCCGGAGCCTGCCGGGCCGGGTGCCGCTCGTCATCGCCAGGTCAGATGCCCTGGTCCAGCGCGCTCTGCAGCGACCGGATGTAGCCCGCGCTGGTGTAGCTGGCGCCGGACACGGCGTCGATCTTGGCGCTCTGCGCCTTCAGCGTCTCGCTGATCAGCTCAGGGAAGGCGAACTGGCCGATCTGGATGTCGTGGATGGTGCTGGTCGGCTGCTGCAGGACCGCGACCTTGATGATCTGGTTGTTCCGCACGATCAGCTGGACCTGCACCGGGCCGTACACAGTGTTGGCCACCTGGCCGGTGAACGCGGTCTCACCTGCGGGCAGGTTGGCGGCCTGGCTTCCCGTCGGGAACTCTCCTGGCACGGACGACGAGGACGAGCCGCCGCTCGTTCCGCTGGTCGCCGCCGCGGACAGGGACGGGGCATGCGACTTGAACGACAGCAAGGCCACCAGGCCGGCGATGGTTCCGGTGACGGCGAGGACTACCCGGCGCATGTCGCGGATCGCTCCCCTCAGAACTCGAACGACTCGAAGTGGATCTGCCGCCGCGGCACCCCGGCGGCGCGCAGCGCCTCGACCGCGGCCGAGATCATGCCGGGCGGCCCGCACACGTAGGCCTCCTGCTGCTCCAGCCCGGGCACCAGCGAGTGCAGCATCTTCGGCGACAGCGGATCGCCGCCGATCTCGGCCCGCGAGCCGACCAGGTAGTACACGGTCGCGGCGCGAGCCGCGGCGATGGCGTCGAGTTCCTCGCGGAACACGATGTCCTGCTCGCTGCTGGCCCGGTAGATCAGGGTGACCGGACCGGGCAACTTGGAGAACATGGCCCGCAGCGGGGTGATGCCCACCCCGCCGGCCAGCAGCAGCACGCCGCGGGGCGACCGCCCGGCGGTGAACGCGCCGTAGGGCCCCTCCGCGATGACCCGAGTGCCCGGCCGCAGCCGGGACAGCGCCTGGCTGTGGTCGCCGATGTCCTTCGCCGTGATCCGCAGGACGTCGGTGCCCGGTGCGGCGGACAGCGAGTACGGGTGCGAGGACCACCACAGCGACCTGGTCAGGAACCGCCAGCGGAAGAACTGCCCGGGCTCGGCGGCCAGCTCGTCCAGGTGCTTCCCGCCGATGTAGACCGAGACGACGCCGGGCCCCTCGCTCTTCACCCCGATGACCGTGTACTCATGCCGGGCGAATGCGCGCAACGGCACCGCGACCCGGTACCACAGCACCAGGACCGCCACCGTCAGGTACATGGCGGACCACCAGAACCGTGCCGCCAGGTTGTTGATGAAGGACTGGCCGACGGCGAACTGGTGGCTGAACGCCAGCGCGATGGCCAGGTAGGTGTACAGGTGCAGGTAGTACCACGTCTCGTAGCGCACCCGCCGCCGCACGGCTCGCATCGAGATGATGCCGACCCCGAGGAGCAGGAAGCCCGCCACGGTCGCCATCAGCACATCTGGGTACTGGGTCAGCAGGGTGGCGGTCTCGCTCACCACGGTGGTGTGCGCCTCGAGCGCGTAGCCCCACACGATGAGCAGGCCGTGCGCGACGACCAGGCTGACGATGTACCTGCCGCCCATCGCGTGCCATCGGGCCAGCTGGTCGGTGCCGATGCCGCGCTCCAGCGGCGGCAGCCGGGCCATCAGCGCGACCAGGACCACCACGCCGTAGCCGGCGAGCAGCCCGAGGATCTCCCCGGCCCCGGTCAGCCAGCCGCCGAGCCCGCTGACGTCGGGGGTGCTGTACCACCACAGGGCAATGACGGCGGCCGCTCCCAGGGCGATCACGGTCAGCACGCCACGCGCGCTGATCCGCTCATAGTCTTTTTTATCCGGAACGGACGGTGGTCCTACTCGTCCTCGAGGCGAGGGGCCCTGGTGCGGAACGCCTTGGTCCCGCGGACTGCGCGGGTCCCGGGGGGCGACTGGATTGCGGCCGCCTCCTGGACCCCGCATCTCCTGCCGCGGCCCGGGGTACGCCTCAGCTCCGGCATGACGAGCCGGAACGGACTGCCTGGTCGGGCTGGTCACCGCACCTTCCCCTCAGACCCTCGCGCACGGCACCGCGCAAAAACCGCGCCTAGCTGGATCGTATGCTCACCCGAGCACAATGGTCCTGTTCCCAACCGTGATGGACTGTCCCGGACCCGGCTGGGCGCCGGCCTCTCCCCTTTAGTTACGGGTACGTCACGGGCTCCCGTACGGTTCACCGGTCCCCGTAAGCGCTTCGTAAGCGGCGCGGATCGGCCAGGGACCGAATCGACGGCCTGGATGTCAACTAAGGTTGACATCCAGGCCGGTGTCAACTTAGATTGACATTATGGAAAACGCATCCGCTCTGGCGGCCGCCGCCGACAGCTCGGACCCGCGGACCGGACTCCGGGCCGTGGCCGCTCTCCGCAGCCTGCTGGAGCAACTCGAGGCACTCCAGGTGGACAGCGCGCGGGAGAAGGGGTGGTCCTGGCAGGAGATCGCCGAGATCCTCGGCGTCTCCCGGCAGGCCGTACACAAGAAGCACGCGCGCCGCGCCGACCTCAGCCATCACGTCCGCCGGACCCGCACAGCGTGACCAACGAGCCCATCGCCGTGGGCAGAACAAGGCTTACTTCATAGTAAGGCATACCTAACTAAGTGGACAGCATATAGTTACTTTACGAAGAGTATTTATATGAGTACAGATAGTTATAACCTGTCATTGGAGACATCACGGATAGGATATGGATAAATGCTCAGAGTAAGCGGCGTCCGGGCGAGAGCCCTCCACGCCCCCGCGATGGCCATCGACGCTCCCGGTGACGTCATCATCATCCGCGCGGGCGGGAGCTATGACGGCAAGCAAGGCTTGAGCCTGGCCACCGGAGTGAGCAGCCGCTCGGCAGGCTCCCGTGCCCTGTGCCTGCACCTGGTGACGATCCCGCCCGGCACCCGCGGCGTCCCCCACGTCCACGACGGGCACGAGTCCGCCATCTACACCGTCAGCGGCGAGACCGAAGTGTGGCACGGCGAGGGCCTGCGGCACCGGTCGGTGGTCAAGGCCGGCGATTTCATGTACGTCCCTCCGGGAACCCCGCACCTGCCCGTGAACCGCAGCGATGTGATGACCGTCGCCGTCGTCGCCCGTACCGACCCCCAGGAACAGGAGAGCGTGGTCACCCTCAGCCTGCCTCCCCACCTGTCCGAGCTGAACGCCTTCCCGGTCGCCAGCCAGTAACCCTGAGGCCAGCCCCATGAACCTGTAACATGCCGCGGCCGGGCTGTCTGTCCGCTTCGCGCCAGCCCTGCCGCCGCATCCCCGCCGCGCCCGCCCCCGCCTCCCGCGACTGCGCGCGCCGCGCCCCTCCCCGCCGCCCCACACGGGGGCGCAGGCGGTGCGCGCAGCCCGGGGCGGGCGCGCTCGTGTCCGACCGGAAGTTTGCCATCGGGCGAGCCGCATGGCCGTCGGTCGTGCCGCCCTTGGAGATGACGCGGCCGCGCTTGCTGGGCAGGTCGAGGTCGGGGACGTCCAGGCCGAGGATCTCCCCGGCGCGGGCCGCGGTCTCGTACAGCATCCGCCACAGCGCCTTGTCCCGCAGCGGGACGTCCAGCTCCCAGATGGCGGCGACTTGCGCGCGGGTCAGCGCCCGCGTGGTGTCCACCGGGACCTTCGGCCGCGCCCACCCGGCGGTCGGGTCGGCGGTGACCCAGCCGGCCTCCGCCCACCAGGCCAGCGCGGAGCGCAGCGCGGACAGGTGCCGTGCCCGGGTCGCCGGGGCGAGCTGGCCGAACGCGGCGGTGAACGCGCCTCCAGGGCGCTGGCCCCGGCCGGGGTGCCGAGCACGGCGACATCCGACGCGGCGGCTTGGCCGGCCCGGTCGAGGTGCCCGCCGAGGGCGGTGAGGGTCTGCCGGTACTTCACCGCCGTCCCTGCCGACCACGCGCCCGGCGCGGCATGCGCGATCAGGAAGGCCTCGGCCGCGTGGCCGAACGTGGGCGCC
>JASHYW010000577.1 GCA_030042885.1 Streptosporangiaceae bacterium
TTGAAGGCAGCCAGTCACTGATCAACGGCAACCGGCCGCAGGCGTCAGGGCCAGCGCCCTGGTACGCGAAGCTGTGGCGGTCGGTCGAACAGGCCGACGCGAGCCCGGCCAAGTGAGCGAGCCAAAGGGCGCGACATCGCCTGGACTGACGAGCGACGGAGGAGCGAGGAGGGCCCGCCGCCGCAGGCGGCCAGACCAGCAAGGCGGCACGTCAAGAGCGCCCGGAGGCGAGCGGGGAAGACAGAGCGAGCGGGGAAGACAGAGCGAGCGGGGAAGATAGAGTCAGGCGCCGGTGACGCCGGGGAAGGGCTGGGCGACGAGCGCGCTGTCATCCCACAGCGCGGTGATCGCCGTGGCGGCGAGCACGCGGATGCCGACGCCGATGGCCCGCTCGTCCACGTCGAACGTGGGCTGGTGGATGTCGTGGGACAGCAGCGAGCCCGGCACCCGGGTGCCCAGCCGGGCCAGCGTGCCCGGGATGGACTCCAGATACCAGGCGAAGTCCTCGCCGCCGAGGCTCTGCTGCGTCTGCACCACCGAGCCCGCGCCGAGCACGTCGAGCGCCGCGGCGGAGATCATGGCCGAGCTGGCCTGGTCGTTGATGGTGGGCGGCACCGAGCGGTGGTAGTTGAGCTCGGCGTTCACCCCGTAGGCCGAGGCCACCGACTCGATCAGCGCCTTGAGCAGGTCGGGCGCGGAGTGCCAGGCCTCGTCGTCCAGGCAGCGCACGGTTCCCTCGGCGACCCCGCCGTCCGGGATCGCGTTGGCCGCCGCGCCGGCGCTGACCCGCCCCCACACCAGGCTGAGGCTGGAGCGGGGGTCGACCCGGCGGGAGAGCGCGGCGGGGACCTCGGTGATGATCTTGGCGAGCGCGTACACCAGGTCCGCGGTCAGGTGCGGCCTGGCGGTGTGCCCGCCGGGACCGGACACGCGCACCTCGATCCGGTCGCAGGCGGCCGTGATCGGCCCGGAGCGCACGCCGAGCTGGCCGGCGTCCAGCCGGGGGTCGCAGTGCAGGGCGAAGATCCGGCCGACCGAGGCGATGCCGCCGGCCGCGAGCACGTCGAGCGCGCCGGTCGCGGCCTCCTCGGCGGGCTGGAAGATGAGCCTGACCCGGCCGGGCAGCAGGCCCGCTGCGGCCTGGGCGGCCAGGTACAGGCCGGTGCCCAGCAGCACGGCGGTGTGCACGTCGTGGCCGCACGCATGGCAGGCGTTCGGCACGGTGGAGCGGTAGGGGACGTCCTTCTCGTCGGTCATGGGCAGCGCGTCGAGGTCCGCCCGGAGGGCGACCACGGGCCGGTCGGTGTAGGCGTCCTGCTCGTCCAGCGTGCCGATGTCGACCATCAGGCCGGTGCCCTTGGGCAGGATCACCGGCCGCAGGCCCGCCGCGGCCAGCCGCAGCGCCACCCGGCGGGTGGTGCGGTGCTCGGCGTGGGACAGCTCGGGATGGGCGTGCAGGTCGCGGCGGAACTCGATCAGCTCGTCCTCGTGCGCGGCCAGGAACGCGTCCAGACCCGCGGCCAGATCATTGTCCTGTTCATTCTCGGGTTCATTCTCGGCCATGCCTAGCACCCCCCCGCGTGCAGAATCTGTCGTCGGCGAACTCCGTGATAAGGGCGTCCACCACGCTGACCAGGTCCCCTGTGCGCGCGTAGACGGCCCGCTGCCGTTCGTACGAGGCGCCCCGCTCGAGCACCTCGAACGCCACCGACAGTTCCTCGAGGCAGCCCAGCCGCGAGGCTACCGGCTCCAGTTCGTGGAGCAGTTCGTAGAGTTCGTCGCGGAGCGGCGCGGTGGCGCCGGCCTCATCAGTGATCACGATCGCGTCCAGCCCGTATCGCGTCGCGCGCCACTTGTTGTCCCTGACCACCCAGGCCGACGGGGACGGCAGCGTGTAGCCGCGGTCCAGCTGCAGGTCGAACCGCTGAACCAGGCACTGCGAGAGCGCCGCGACCATGCCGACCTCGCGGAGCGTCGGCACGCCGTCGAACATGCGAATCTCGACGGTGCCGAAGTCCGGGTGCGGCCGGATGTCCCACCAGACCTCCTTGATGCTGCGGATGGTCCCAGCGCGCAGCAGCGTGTCCATATAGTCCTCGAACTGCTTCCAGTTCGTCAGCCGGTTCGGCGGACCCGCCGTCGGCAGCGCGCCGAAGGTCACCGACCTGCTGGAGGCAAGCCCGGTGTCGTACCCACACCAGAATGGGCTCGACGCTGTTACCGCGAGAAAGTGCGGCAGGTACGTGGCGAGCGCATTGACGATCGGAATCGCCTTGCGCCCGTCTCGGATCCCCACGTGTACATGCACGCCGAAGGTCTGAATCCGGCGAGCAAGCCATTGCATTTGCTCAACGAGCTCCGCATAGCGCTGGATGGGCGCCATCGTCGCATCACGCCAGTCACTCACCGGGTGGGTCCCGGCGCATGCCAGCAGGATACCGTGCTCAGACGCCGCACGCTGGAGATCACTGATCGTTTTGGCCAGGTCCTCTTTCGCTTCCGACACCGTGCTGCAAATGCCGGTGACCAACTCGAGGGTCGACTGCATCAGCTCGTGGCGTATCTGCGGGTGCTCGCCCGTGTCGCCGATTACCGGCATGTCGGCGAGCAACTTGCCCGCCTCCTGGCGCAGCATCCTGGTCTCG
>JASHYW010000578.1 GCA_030042885.1 Streptosporangiaceae bacterium
GGGGACTGCGGGACCCCGCACGACGGGAGGCTGGCCACGATCCACCAGGCGCTGCGGGCCGGTGCCACCGTGGCCGACGTGGTTAGCGTGACCGGCATCGATCCCTGGTTCATCGACCAGATCCTGCCCATCGAGGAGGTGGCTAGGCAGGTCGCCGCGGCTCCCGCCCTCGACGCCGAGACGCTGCGGGAGGCCAAGCAGACCGGGTTCTCCGACGCGCAGATCGCCGAACTGCGCGGCAGTGCCGAGACGGTGATCCGCGAGGTCCGCTGGGCGCTCGGCGTGCGCCCGGTGTATCACGCGGTGGATACCTGCGCCGCGGAGTTCGCGGCCCGCACCCCGTACCTGTATTCGACGTACGACGATGAGACCGAGGTGCCCGAGGGCGGCACGCCCAAGGTGATCATCCTCGGCAGCGGGCCGAACCGCATCGGCCAGGGCATCGAGTTCGACTACGCCTGCGTGCACGCGTCGTTCGCGCTGGCTGACGCGGGCTACGAGACCGTGATGGTCAACTGCAACCCGGAGACCGTCTCCACCGACTACGACACATCCGGCAGGCTGTACTTCGAGCCGCTCACCTTGGAGGACGTGCTCGAGGTGGTGCGCGCCGAACAGGCGAGCGGCCCGGTCGCGGGGGTGATCGTGCAGCTCGGCGGGCAGACGCCGCTCGGGCTGTCTCGTGCGCTGGCGGCCTCCGGCGTCCCTGTGGTCGGCACCTCACCGGAGGCCATCCACCTCGCCGAGGACCGGGGCGCCTTCGCCAGGGTCCTCGAGGCGGCCGGGCTGAGCGCGCCGAGACACGGGACGGCCATCTCAGAAGACGGGGCGGTCGAGATCGCGAGCGAGATCGGGTATCCGGTGCTGGTGCGGCCCTCGTATGTGCTCGGCGGGCGCGGCATGGAGATCGTCTACGACCACGCCACCCTGCGGTCGTACATGACCAGGGCGACCGAGGTGAGCCCCGGCCACCCGGTGCTGATCGACAAGTTCCTCGACGACGCGATCGAGATCGACGTCGACGCGCTCTACGACGGGTCCGAGCTGTACCTCGGCGGGGTGATGGAGCACATCGAGGAGGCAGGAATTCATTCCGGCGACTCGGCGTGCGCGCTGCCGCCGATCACCGTCGGGCGTGGCGACATCGCGCAGATCCGCGCGGCCACCGAGGCGATCGCCGCCGGAGTGGGCGTGTGCGGCCTGCTGAACGTGCAGTACGCGCTGGCCGGGGGGGTGCTGTACGTGCTCGAGGCCAACCCGAGAGCGTCGCGTACGGTGCCGTTCGTGTCCAAGGCCACCGCGGTGCCGCTGGCCAAGGCGGCGGCCCGGATCATGCTCGGCAGCAGCATCGCCGCGCTCCGCCGGGAAGGAATGCTGGCCGAAGCCGACGGGGGCCGCCTGCCCGCGGACGCTCCGGTGGCCGTGAAGGAAGCGGTGCTGCCGTTCGGGCGGTTCCGCGACCTGCAGGGCGAGGGCGTGGATACCGTGCTCGGCCCGGAGATGCGCTCCACCGGCGAGGTGATGGGGATCGACGCGGTGTTCGGCACGGCCTACGCGAAGTCACAGGCGGCGGTGTACGGTTCGCTGCCGGTCAAGGGCCGCGTGTTCGTGTCAATGGCCAACCGGGACAAGCGGTCGATGATATTCCCGGTTAAGCGCCTCGCCGACCTGGGCTTCGAGATCTGGGCCACCGAGGGAACCGCGGAGGTGCTGCGCCGCAACGGGGTTCGTGCCAAGATCGTGCGAAAGCACGGCGACGGCCCCGGTCCCTCCGGCGAGCCGACCGTGGTGACGCAGATCCTGGCCGGGGAGGTGGACCTGATCGTGAATACGCCGTTCGGCAGCCCCGGGCAGTCAGGGCCTCGCCTGGACGGCTACGAGATCCGCACCGCCGCAGTCCGCCGCGGCATTCCGTGCGTGACCACGGCGGCAGGCCTGTCGGCCGCGGTGCAGGGAATCGAGGCCATCATTCGCGGCGAGGTAGGCGTGCGGTCTCTCCAGGAGCACGCAGCGCTGCTCCGGACCAGCATCTGATGCCCGTCCAGGTGCGCGCCACCGTGCTGACGGTGCGGCGAGTCGACGCCTATCACGCGCTGACGCTGGTTGCCCCGGCCATCGCGACCAGGTTCCGGCCTGGCCAGTTCATCACGCTCGCCGTCGGCGGTCCCGTGATCTCCATGCTGGGCCGGCGGGCGTTTGCCGTGCACGACGTCCGCTCCGATCACGGTGGCACCGTAGAGTTCGTGTTCGAGGCCCTGGGGCCGGGAACCAGGTGGCTGGCCGCTCTGCGGGCCAGGGACGCGGTGGACGCGGTGGGGCCGCTCGGCAGGCCGTTTCCGGTGCCGAAGGACCCGTCCCGGTGCCTGCTGCTCGGCGTAGGCTACGGCAGCGCGCCGCTGTTCGCGCTCGCCGCGAAGCTGCGCGAGCGCGGCTGCAGCGTCGATTTCCTGCTCGGCGGCCAGAGCGCGGACCGGGTCTTCGGCGCGCTGACGGCCAGGCGGTCCGGGCGGAGTGCGACGGTGGTCACCGCCGACGGCTCGCTCGGTGGCCGCGGCGAAGTCACCACCATGTTGGAACAGGTCATCCGCGAGGCACGCACCGAGGTGATATACGCGTGCGCGCCGGTGCCGGTGCTGCGCGAGGTGACGGCGCTGGCCGGCAGGTACGACATCCCGGTGCAGGCGCTGGTGGACGTGCCCATGGCCTGCGGGATCGGCCTCTGCATGGGCTGCGTGCTGCCCGTGACGGGCACCGATGGCATCACCCGGATCGTCCGCGCGTGCGTGGACGGCCCGGTCTTCCGAGCCGACCTGGTCCGCTGGGATGACATAGGCACGATCCCGTTTGACGCCGTAGGCGCCCCTGGCTGGCCGCGGGGGGGTCCCAAGGGGGGTCCGGGGGGAGGGGTCCCCCCGGTCGCGGGGGGTTCCGGGGGGTCGTCCCCCCGGGCCAGCACTACCTCCCGTGATCGGGCCAGGGAGGTACGAGGGGATAGGGAGTCCCCCCGTGATCAGGGGGACAGGGGGGCACCGGGGGACGGGAAGTCCCCCCGTGATCGGGGGGTTATACGGGGGGTCGTCCCCCCGGGACGGCATCACCATGCCGGTTGACATGCGGGTCCGGGTTGGGCAGGTGGACCTGCCCAACCCGGTGCTCGCCGCGGCGGGATGCGCAGGCGCAGGAC
>JASHYW010000579.1 GCA_030042885.1 Streptosporangiaceae bacterium
ACGCCATGATGTCTCCTGGTTCCAGGTGCGGTCAGAATGCAGGGTCGCGTTCGATCGGGCAGGTCATGCAGTGGCCGCCGCCGCGGCCCTTGCCCAGCTCGAAGCCCTCGATGGTGATTACCTCGATGCCGTGTTTGCGCAGGGCGGTGTTTGTGCCGGTGTTCTGCTCGTAGGCCACCACCACGCCGGGCTCGAGGGCGACCACGTTGGCGCCGGCGAGATCACCACGGCGCCCGGCGCCTCGGGTGAAAGGCAGCCTTTGTCGTCATGCCACGCTCCTACGCTCATCGGCACAGATGTGGACCCATACAGCATCGCACCCGGTATGCCGGATCGCAGGCTCGTCGGCCGGGCCGCCAGCCGGGGCTGAACGCCCACTCCCGGACCTGATCGCCGGTGACCGCGTACGCGGCTGACGGCTCTCCGCCGGACGGTGCCCGGGAATCGGGCGCCGGGGAGCCCGGCGGGGCGGGCACCTGGTACAGCGGGATGAAGTCCGGGGCGCCGCCGCCGCGGCGGCGCTGGTCTACTTCGGCCTGGGCCACCACCGCCAGGTCGGGCTGGGTGCCATCGGCGAACTGGGCGAAGATCCGCCGGACCCACTGGTCAGCGGCCCCGGTGCGGTGCCGTAGCACGTCCACGAGCAGGCCCAGATCCGGCAGCGCCGCCGCCACCATCGATTCGGCGGCCCCGGGCCTGAGCGGCAGGCTCAGATAGCACACGAAGCGAACGACATTACTAACTGGGTTGCCCTGCCAGGCCGTCGAAGGCAACGCTCCGCGTGCGCCTCCGCCGAGGTCGGAGCCCGTGCCGGACGCGTCCATGACGAGGTGGCCCGGGTGCAACAGCAATGGCGTGACCTACTGGGCCGGGAGGCTCATGCGGCTGCTGACAAAGGCCAGCTAGCAAAGGACACTGACCCCGCACAACTCGCCTTCGAGCTCGGTGTCATCCTCGCGGGAACCGACATCGTGAGCGTCCTTCACGACGACACCGGCGCGATCGCGCGCGGCCGGGCAGCCGTTCGGAGCCGCCTGCAAGCTTAAGACCGCCTCGTGCCACTCATAGGCGCTTCCCCGCCTGGCGGCTGGTCAGGTAGCTGGCTGGGCCCCGGCCGTCCTGGGCAGCGCCACGGTACCCGCGGCGCCCCGTCCGGCGCCTGGAGTCTCGTGGTCGTGTCAGCGCTAATCGCTGCAGGTGGTTGTCAGGTTTCCGGGGCTGCCCGGGAGCGTCCCGTGCCGAAGGCCCCTTGCAGGCTGACGTAGAGCACATCGCACAGGCTGGTCCGGTGCAGGCCATCCGGCTGCTTCTCGATTGCCGTGAGCACTTGCCGTGCGTCCCGCTGTATCGGGACGATTAGCCTGCCACCGGTTCGCAACTGCTCGAGCAGGGGCGTCGGCGGCTGCTGGCAGGCTGCGGTGATGCAGATGCGGTCATATGGCGCAAGAGCCAGGTGACCGAGCGCGCCGTCACCCAGGACCCGCACCACATCGGTGTAGCCAGCCCGGTCCAGGTTGGCGGCGGCGAAGGCCAGTGTCGCCGGGTCGATCTCCACCGAGACAACCAGCCCGGCCCGCCCGACGACCTCGCGGGCCAACGCGGCGCCGTAGCCCGAACCCAGGCCGACCTCCAGGAAGCGATGCCCCTGATCTAGCCCAACGGCCTCATAAAAAAGCGGGTAGCTGTGCGGGCAGGAAATCGTCGCCAGCCGCCCGGGCAACGGCAGCGGGACCTCCGCGTAGGCGTAGTCACGCCACGCGGGCGGCACGAATTCCTCCCGGCGCACCCTCCGCATCGCTTCCCGTAGCCGCCCTGACCGCAGTAGGCCGCTGCGGGTGAGTTCGGCCACCTTCGCTTCCCGCTCCCGTTCCAGATCCGCATCGGACTTGACCGACGACGGCGGCGGCAGTTCCCAGCCCATCGGGGCCCTCATCAGTAGCCAGCGTGGCTGGCAAGCCCGTGCATGGCCCGGTATGGAGCGCCGCCGCACAGGTAATGCAGCAGGGTCATCGTGCTTGCGCGATGGGCGGCCCGCACCGCAGTCGGCGGTCTGGGACGGACCTGGCCTGGGCCAGGTCACCGGGCCTGCGGTCAGCTGCTGGCGGGGTGGGCGTGGTCATGATCGTGGGCTTGCCTCAGATGCTCTGCCTCGGCGCTGACGTGAGGTTCATGATCGTGCTCCACGGCTGGGTGATTGTGCTCGTGAGAGTGAGTGGCCGCCATGTGTTCCCACTGAGTGCCGTGCCGCAGGTAGTGCACGACATGAGCGTGCTCGTGGGTGTGAACGATGGCGTCATGGGTGTGCTTCATGGTCTTCCCCTCGGTACCGTGCTGTACGTGCGGGAACCTGCCCGAAGCGCCGGGCCGGACAGGTTTGGCGGGTGGCAGCGCCGACCCTGCTCAGCCGGCTCCTGCTGCAGGGAATGGTGCTCTGCGCGAACTCGCCGAACCCCTTGCGGCACCACGGCAACCTCCGCATTAGGACCGTCCGCGCAACCGAGCCCGTGCCGCCAGGGACCATGGTCACCTTTTTGGCCCGGCAGCAGCTGTGAGTCCGGGCCTGAACCATGAACCGGAGCCTACTGGCTTGCCCTGTACCTGCTTCGGACCGGCTGCACCGCCTCGAGCCCCAGCGCCCGCGCATCCAGACGTGGCGCCGAGAGCCCGGATGGGTCACGCTCCGGCGGGTACTCCTGCACCGCCCCTCGGCTCGGCCCGGTCAGGCCCGCCGAGAGTGACTTAGTTAAATTAGCCCGATACTAAAGTCATCCGCCCTCAAGCAAAGAGCATGCATGGCTACTGTAAGTAAGGCGGGATGTGAGAACCACATGGGCGGGCCGGCCTAACTCCTTCGCGCCGGACTGATGATCTGGGCGCGCTGATGCCCGGCCGGCCGGCCGACTCCGAATCCAGATAAAGCCGGCGGTATGCGTGCCCATGGGCTGCTGCGCGGGCGCTTCTGGTTGCTGCACGGTTTTCCTCTCTTACAGGCAGGAGCAGCCGGGCGGTCTTCTAGGCAGCCGGCAGCGGGACGGCATGCCTTGCCGCCCGGGGGCGGCGGCGGGAGCCAGGACGATGAGTGACCAGGCCTGGCGCGGGCAAAGCGCAAGCTCTAAAAAGTCCAAGCGCGAAGCAGATCATGCGGAGTCATGTCTGCTGGCTGCGGATCCGCCTGGCAGCCGTGCGCACGGCGGCGGGATGATGCGCGTGCTGCACCCATTCCGCTGGAGGATAGCTGGCCAGGCCGGGAGGAAACCCTGGGCGCTGATCTGGAAAGGGAAGCAATAGGCGGGAGCGGACAGCAAGGGCCGTGTACTGGCATTTTTATTACAAGCGCTGGAATCTGGGGATTCGCGAGGTGAACAGGGCTTCGCGATAGCGCCCCGGATAGCGGTGCAGTGGCGGCTGCACGCTGGTTCGCCGCCTATACTGTGAATTAAGTTGATCAGCTGGCAGCTAACGATCGGAGCATGTCATGGCTCAGAAGATTCAGACTTTGTTCATCGACGACATAGACGGCAGTGAGGCAGAAGGCACGGTCGGCTTCGGCCTTGACGGGACCGACTACGAGATTGACCTGAGCGCCGCGCATGCTGCGGATCTGCGCGCCGCATTGGCCCCGTTCATCGCTGTGAGCCGGAAGGTTCCCGGCGGGGCGCGGCGGCCTGGCCGGGCCGCCCGCAAGGCGGCGGCTGGCGGCATCAGCACTACGGAGATCCGTGAGTGGGCCAGGGCCCAGGGGATCGAGGTCAAGGACCGGGGCCGGGTGCCGGCCGGGATCGTTGCCAGGTACCGCGAGGCCACCGCAAAGTAAGGAAGGACCGCAGCCGCTCGTTCGGCCGGGTAGCGCGGTTCCGGCTGAGGTGCCCAGCGCCCGTCGCGGCGGCAACCAGCCCGCACCGATCTGGTTCATCCCGATGTCACCATCCATGTGGAGGTGCCCGGCCCCGCGCACGCTGATCGGTGCCGCCCGCAACCGGCCCGCACCTCGGACCTGGGCAGCAGGGGGTTGACCGGGCACATGTTCACACCGCCAGCCTGTGCCGACCGGATCCGGGCCGTGGGCCCGGTGGCCGGGCTGCCGCCCTCGCTCCAGCGCGCGCTCGACGAGCAGGGATTCGACCCGGTTCCCCGGCCCGGCCCGCACGACTGGCTGGCTAGCCACCCGGAGCCCGGCCAGACGTTCGCGGCGTTCCTGGCCGGGCACCCGCCCCGCCCGGATCCGGCGCGGCGAGTCCTTTACCTGCAGCCCTTCGGCCCCTTTCATACCGGGCAGGAGCCGCCGCTGGACCTGCTGGGCCGTTTCGCGGCGGCGTTCTTCACGCTGGAGGTCGCGGTGCTGCCCGTGGCGCCGGTCGCCGGCGTCACGATGCGCATCAACCGTCATACCGGGCAGCGGCAGCTGCTGACCCGCGACCTGCTGGCCCTGCTGGCTGACCGGCGGCCCGCCGCGGCCTGCTGCGTGGTGGGCATCACCATGGATGACCTGTATCCGGATCCTGCCTGGAACTTCGTGTTCGGGCAGGCCTGGCCGCGTGACCGGGTGGGCGTGTACAGCTTCGCCCGGTACCTGCCCCCTCAGACGGGGCCGGCCGCTGGCCTGCTGCTGCGCCGGTCCTGCAAGGTGCTGGCGCACGAGACCGCCCACCTGCTCGGGATCGCCCACTGCGTGTTCTACTCGTGCCTGATGAACGGGTCGAACCACCTCGCCGAAAGCGACGCCCGGCCGCTGCACCTCTGCCCTGTTGACCTGCGCAAGCTCCAGCACAGCCTCGGCTTCGACGCCGCCGCCCGCTACCGGCGCCTCCGTGAGTTCGCCGAGGACGCCGGATTCGCCGATGAGGCCCGGTGGCTCGCCGCGCAACTGCTGTACATCGAGCATGGAGCACAGGCCTGATCCGCCCTCGGTCAACAGCCCTCCAGGTTCAGCGTGGATGACATCTGAGGCCGGCCCCGGGGAGCCCGGCGGTATGCTCCGGTGATGGCGCGGCAGCTTGGTGCTGATGGACGGCAGGGGCCTAGGTCCCAGCGGACGCTGCGGCCCGTGCCGATCAAGCTTGCGGACTGCCTGGTGCTTCCAGCCCGATGGGACCATTCCTTTCGCTGCAAGCAGGCTCTCCACCGTCGCTCTCCTCACCAGCAGGACGGACGATGAAGCCTCCCGAGCCGTCGAACTCCACTGCAAACACCTCGTTGAAGCCGTCCCGCACCCGCGGGCGCAGCAAACGCGCCAGCGTGGCCCGCAACCCGAGCTCCGGAATCCTGGCCCCATCCGGCCGGCCCGCGTTCCGCTGCAAAGAGCCTGCCAGGTCGGGGGGAAACCAGTACGCAACCACGCGGGCCCCATGGGCCCGGGCAGCATCGATCAGCGGCGCCCAGTCCTGCGGTGAAGGGTTGGTGTTGTCCACCACCACGTCGCGGCCAGCGGACAAGGCTTCCTCAATAAGGTGCATCTGACGGCGCTGCGGATGCCTGGCATGGCGGAAATGGGCTTTGCTCACCACGACGAACCCGGGGCCCAGCATCCGCTGGCAGAACGTCGTCTTGCCCGACGCCTGCAAACCGACAAGCACCGCGACCACCGGCACATTCGCACCATAGATCCCTCCGCTAGATCCTGCCATTCAGCAGGTCAGCTGCAGTGCATCGGCCCAGCGTGCCAGCCCGGAGCAGCTCATTAGGCCACCACCTGTTCACGGATTAACCATCGCACCGGCGTGGGAGAGGCGACAGGGTCATTGTTCCCGCGCGGCATGGCCATGGGTCCTGCTTCACCCGCGGCTTTCACGGCGGGCTGAGCAGATGACACAGCGTGCCTGGTCCCGCAGCTTGGGAACGTCGTGATAGGTCAGGCCGCTGGTCGGCACGGGGTTTCCGATCATGAGGCGTACCTGGCCGCCATGGATCGCGGTTCGCCCTGGCGGCCAGATCCTGCAGGTGCCGTCGATGGCGACCGGCAGGACCGGCACCTGGCTGGTGATCGCGATGATGAAGGCGCCGTCTTTGAACTCGCCGATCACGCCGTCCGGGGAGGTGGTCCCCTCCGGGTAGACCAGCAGCGAGTACCCGGCCGCCAGGGACCGGGCGGCCGCCTGGTCGATCCGGCCCAGGTCGGGGGAGTTCCGGTCGACCTCGATCATGCCGATGGCGCGCATGGCACGGCCGAGCAGCCAGATCCGGAACAGCTCGCGCATGGCCAGGACCCGCAGCGACAGCGGCAACGCCCGCAGGTGCGCCATCGGGTCCAGGTTGGATTGGTGGTTGGACACCACCACATAGACGGTATCCGCCCTGATGTGCTCCAGGCCGTGGACGGCCACCCGTGTCCCCGCGGCGCGCAGCCACACTGCGGCCCACCACCGCACGATCCGGTCGGTGACCGGCGAGTCGGCCCGTGCCGGCCCGCGACACAGCACGAGCACCGCGGCCGCCAGGGTCGCCAGCACGCCCGCGGCGAACGCCGGGACCGTGCGCCAGGACAGCCGTCCGCCTTTGCCAGGGACGCTGGCATGCGCCCGCGAGGTGCCGGCCTGCACGATACGACGGCCGCGCGCACGTGGGACCGTCTGGGGCGGATCGTTTCGGGCGCCGCCACCGTCGGCGCTCAGGTCGGCAGCGTTCAAGGGGAACACCCATCTAGCCGGCAGGGCTTGCGCAAGCGTTTGCTGATCGCCGCGCCGACCGGCGCCTCGCCGCGTCGTTGCGGCTCCGCGCAGGCCAACGCGGCCGTTCTGTCAGGATTTGCTGATGGCGATCTTCTTGGTCTCTTCGTGCTTGAGTTCCGGGATGCGGATCTCCAGGACGCCGTCCTTGTAGGTCGCGGTGATGTCGGCTTCAGCCACGCCCTCCGGGAGCGGCAGCGACCGGGAAAACGACCCGTAGCGCACCTCCTGGCGCAGGTAGCCCTTTTCCTCCCGCTTTTCCTCCTGGCGGCGTTCGGCCTCGATGTGCAGCGTCCCGTCCGAGACGGTCAGCTCCACGTCCTTGTCCGGGTCGATGCCGGGCAGATCGGCGTGCACCACCAGGGTGCCGTCCTCCCGGTACTCCTCGACGCGGATCAGGTCCCCGGCGCCCCACCAGAGGGGGAACGCCAAGGGCCGGAACGGCATCATCCGTGTCCACTCGTCGAACAGCCGGTCGAAGCGGCTGAACACGTCGGCTGCTTCCCGGTGAGGCTCGCGCCTCATCAGACCTGCCATGGTCCTCACCTCCCAACTCTCAGGCAATGCCGCCAGCGGGTGAGCCGATAGGGACGTTGGTCACCAAACCCGGACCATGGTCCCTGGCGGCACCGGCCGGGCCGACTCTGCGCTGCGGTGCTCAGCTCGCGAGCCGCACGATGCGCCTGCCGCTGATCCTGGTGGGGACGATGCGGATGAAGGCGTCACGATTGCCGCCTGCCCAGGCCCGGATGGTGATGCCCTTCCGCAGGGCTGCCAGTTCTGCCGGGTCAGTCACGTGACGGGCCATTCCCCGGACCAGCACGCTCCGGCCCTGCTGGAGGACGTCATCGACGTGACCAACCTCGAAGGTGACGGGGCGGTCCTGGGGTACGCCGCGATCACGCCCGTGGGGCTGGTCCGGAACACGATGATGTTGCCGATCACGGTGAAGTTGACCGGCAGCACCAGGGACCCGTGCCCGCCGGGAACGCGATCCGGCCGATTCCCCCGGCCTTCCCGCGCTCCACCGGGGAAGGTTGCTCAAGGATGGCCGCATGGGCAGGGACGTTGGTCCCGGCATACCAGGGCATTCGCCTAACTCCCGGGAGCCTGGCAGGCCGCAGCGCTGCCCGGCTGACATCCTGGCGGCCAGCGCCGCCGCCTGGGTGCGGTGCCGCATACCCAGCTTCGCCAGCAGTGAAGTCACATAGTTCTTAACGGTTTTCTCGGCCAGCGCCATCAGCTCGCCGATCTCCCGGTTGCTCAGGCCCTCCCCGAGCAGCTCAAGGATCCGTCGTTCCTGTCCGGTCAGCTGCGCCGCCAGCTCACGCCTCCTGGACTGGTCCCGCAGCCAGGCCACAAGCCGGCTGGTCGCGTCCGGGTCCAGCGCCGGCTGGCCGGATGCGACCATACGCACGGCTTCGGCCAGGCCGCCGCCGCGCACTTTCTTGAGGATGTAACCAGCGCACCCTGCCATGATCGCGTCGCGGAACGCCTGGTCATCGTCATACGCGGTGAGCATCAGGCACGCGATGTCTGGCATGCGCGCGCGGATCTCCCTGCAGACCGTGACCCCGTCGCTGTCCGGCAGCCGCACGTCCAGTATCGCGACGTCGGGCCGCGCTGCCGGGATCCGCGCCAGGGCGGCGGCGGCGGTCCCGGCCTCGCCGACCACGTGGATATCAGATTCGGCTTCCAGCAGATCAGACACCCCCTGCCGGACGATCTGGTGGTCGTCCAGCACGAAGACCCTGATCGGCTGGCTGCCGGGCGCGAGTTCAGTCATTATCTGCTGGCCTCCCTGTAAATCCGCCGGACCGCTCCTGACCTCGGTTCTGCGGAATCCGGCTGCCCTGAAATCAAGCCCCGCCTCGCGGTCAGGCAGATGAAGATCCCGGCCAGAACGGTGCGAAGGGCTGCGGCTACTCAGACCCCCGGCACGGTCAGCGCAACCTGCGCAAGAACGGGTCCTGCGGTTCGCGTGGCTGCACGCGGATCCGGACATCGACCACGACTACCCCAGCGAGCGTGCCTCGTGATCGGGCAGCCGGGATGCACATCCTTATCCAGGACGGCTCCGGCTGGAGGACATGGGCTCGTCGCAAGCCCACCTGCCCCCGTCCGCGGCATCCGGTCGCAGTCACCGTGCAGCGCCGATACGGTCCGTTATTCCGGAGGGCAGTCAGCACTCCTCGCGCCGGCTGCCTCACGGCGCCCTGCTGCAAAGGCCTCTGCAGGCCAGGCGGCCGGCCCATGATCGCCGACCCGAATCACAGTATAGCGCGCGGTACGCCCGGCGGCTGAACTGCCGCTGGGTGCCGGTGATCCTGGGACCAATGCCCCTGGCCTGGCGGGACCTTCGGTACCGCTGCCGGTTTGGTGCGGTGGTGCAGTAAATCTGTGAACGTTTACACGGTCTCGCTTGACATCGCCACAGCGCTCGCGCCCCCGCGCCGGTGCGCTGACTGCGGTTCGCCGCATCTGGTGCCTGTCCCCAGCGGGGAGACAGCGGCGTTCATGTGCACATCATGCAGGCAGCGCTGGCAGGTCGGCCTCGGCTGGGCCCAGCGTACCGGCCCGCGGACCCTGGTGCCGCGGGGAGCCTGGCTATGCGCATCGGCCTGATCGCGCCACCGTGGATCCCGGTCCCGCCTCCCGCCTACGGCGGCACCGAGGCGGTCATCGACAACCTGGCCCGCGGCCTGGCAGCGCTCGGCCACGACGTATGGCTGTTCACCGTCGGTGAGTCCGTCTGCCCGGTGCGGCGGCAGTGGCTGTTCCGGTCGCCGGCCGAGCCGATCGGCGCCATCGCCCCGGAAACGGCGCATGTCCTGGCCGCCTACGAGGCGCTGGCCGGCACGGACATCATCCACGACCACACCGCACTCGGCCCGCAGCTGGCCGGACAGCGCGGGATGGCCCGGCAGCCGGTGGTGGTTACCATCCACGGGCCGGCCACTCCGGACAGCTGTCGCGTGTTTGCCGGGGTCGCCCTGCACGCATCCATCGTGGCGGTCTCGTATGCCCAGGCTGCCAGCTTCGGCGGTGTCCCGGTGGCGGCGGTCATCCACCACGGCATCGACCTCGATGTCTACAAGCCCGGCCCCGGGACCGGCGGGTACCTGCTGTTCGTCGGCCGGATGTCCCCCGACAAGGGCGTGCATCACGCGGTGCGGGTCGCCCGGCGCGCCGGCTGGCCGCTGGTCATCTCGGCGAAGATCCGCGAACCCGCCGAACGCGCCTACTTTGACCAGCAAGTCCTGCCGCTGCTCGAACCCGGCGGCCACATGCCCGTCGAGCAGCCGCTCGCGGTGCGGCTGGACCTGATGCGCCAGGCCGCCGCCCTCGTCAACCCGATCACCTGGCCCGAACCCTTCGGCCTGGTCATGGCCGAGGCACTCGCGACGGCCACACCGGTACTGGCCTTCCCCAACGGCGCGGCACCCGAGATCATCGAGCATGGCCGGACCGGGTACCTGTGCCGGGACGAGGAGGAGATGATCGCCGCCGTCGCCCGCGTGCGCGAGATCAGTCGCTGGCGGTGCCGCGCCGCCGCCGAGCGGTGGTTCTCCCTGGGCCGGATGGCCGCCCGCTATGAGCAGCTGTACCGGGCCATCCTCGAACGCTCCGCCCGGCTGTCGCCGGGTCTGACGGGAACCGGCATACGATGACTGCGGCGTTCGCAGGGAGCCAGGCACTGGTCGGCCCGGGCGTGCCGGACGCTACCGTCACGCTTGTCGAAGGCTCAACCTTCTGCATCAGCCAGCCCAGCGGCGATATCCTGCCAGGCCGGCCGCAGGGGCTGTTCATCCAGGACACCCGCGTCCTGTCGCGCTGGTCACTGACCGTCGACGGCCGGCCTGCCGAGCCGCTTGCCGTCCAGCAGGCCGACCCGTACGCAGCGGACTTCTTCGGGCGCCTGCCGCCGCGCGGCGCCCCGTCCGACGCCACCCTGCTGGTTGTCCGGCACCGCTACATCGGCGATGGCATGCGCGAGGACATAGCAATCCGCAACACCGCCTCGCTGCCGACGGCACTGGCGGTGATGCTCACCGCCGACGCCGACTTCACCGACCTGTTCGAGGTCAAGGCCGGGCTGGCCCATCCGTCCGGTGCGGCCCGCGTGGTCGCCACGGACTCGGCGCTGGCCTTCGAGGCCCGACGCGGCGAACGCAGCCGCGGGCTGCTGATCCGCGGCGACGGGAAGCCTGAGGCCGCGCACCGCGCCCTGTCCTGGCGCGTGGTGGTACCACCGCGCGGCACATGGCTGACCACCATCGAGGCCGTGCCGGTGCACGACGGGATCCCGATGGCCCTGCACCACCCGCGTGGTCAGCCCGTGGAGCATGCCGTCCCGGCCCGCAGGCTCCGCGAGTGGCGGCGGAACGCCCCCCAGGTGCGCACGCCCGACCCGCAGCTGGCCGCAGTGCTGCGCCGCAGCGTCGAGGACATCGGGGCACTGCGCATCTTTGACCCAGGCCACCCGGACCGGCCCGTGGTAGCCGCGGGCGCGCCCTGGTTCATGGCCCTGTTCGGGCGCGACTCGCTGCTCACCTCCTGGATGCTGCTCCCCTGGGACGACAGCCTGGCGCTCGGGACGCTGCAGACCCTGGCCGGCCGCCAGGGCCGCGTCAGCGACCCGGCATCTGAGGAGGAACCTGGCAAGATCTTGCATGAGGTCCGGTTCGGCCCGGCCGCCTCGCTGGCCCTGGGCGGCCGCGGCACCTACTACGGGACCGTCGACGCCACCCCGCTGTTCGTCATGCTGCTCGGCGAGCTGCGCCGCTGGGGACGCCACCGCGGGCTCGCGCAGGAACTGCTGCCGTACGCCGACCGCGCTCTGGACTGGATCGAGCACTACGGCGACGCCGACGGCGACGGGTTCATTGAGTACTCCCGCAAGACCGGCGAGGGCCTGACCAACCAGGGATGGAAGGACTCCTGGGACGGCATCAACTTCGCCGACGGCACCATCGCGGAGCCTCCCATCGCCCTGGCGGAGGCCCAGGGATACTGCTACGCCGCCTACCGGGCCCGCGCGGCGTTCGCCCGGGAAGCGGGCGACGCTCAAGGAGCCCGGCACTGGGCTGAGGCGGCCGCCCGGCTCAAGCGCGCATTCAACCAGGCCTTCTGGCTGCCGGACAAGGGCTGGTACGCGGTCGCGCTCGACCGTGACAAGCGGCCCGTCGACGCGCTCACTTCCAACATCGGGCACTGCCTGTGGACCGGCATCGCCGACCGCGACAAAGCCGCCGCCGTTGCCGCCCACCTGATGTCGCAGGACATGTTCAGCGGCTGGGGGATCCGCACCCTGGCCGCATCGATGGCCGCCTACAACCCGATGAGCTATCACAACGGCTCGGTGTGGCCGCACGACAACGCGCTGTGCGCGGCCGGGCTGATGCGCTACGGCTACACCGCGCACGCCCAGCGGGTCGCCGAGGCCATCCTCGACGCCGCCGCCCGCCTCGGCTACCGCCTGCCCGAGCTATTCTGCGGATTCCCGCGCCAGGACTACCCCGTCCCCATCCCGTACCCGGCCTCCTGCTCCCCACAAGCCTGGGCGGCGGCAGCACCCCTGCAGCTGCTCACCACCCTGCTGCGCATCACCCCCCAGCCCAGGGCCCGGCGCCTGTGGTGCGCCCCGGCCATCCCCGCCCGCTACCTCCCCCTCCAGGTAACCGGCCTGCGGATCGGGCAATCGCACCTGACCATCGACATCCACGACGACGGCTGGCACCTCACCGGCCTTGAAGACACCGCCACCGAGCTGATCCGTCGGCCGCGGTACCGGGATCTGGGTACCCGAGCATGACCGATGCTGAAGCTGTGCGTTTCCACCGGGCCTGCCCCAAACTGATGGTGGTGACCTCGGCCGGGCTGGTTGATGGCCGGGGGCACCGGGAGGTGGCGGCTGCAGCGATCACGGGCGGGGCCGATGCGGTACAGCTTCGCGCGCCCGAGCTGCCCGACCGCAATCTTCTGCCGCTGGCGGTCGATCTGGTGCTTGCCTGCCGGGCGGCAGGCATACTGCTCATCGTGGATAACCGCCTAGAGGTCGCGATGGCCGCGGAAGCGGACGGCGTTCATCTTGGCCAAGAGGATGAGCCTGACCGCGCCCGGGCCGTCCTGCCCCCGGGTGCGGTGCTCGGTGTCAGCGTGGAAAACCCTGAGCAGGCACGCCAGGCGGCACGGTCCGGTGCCACCTACCTCGGCGTGACCGTGTGGGCCACGGCCACCAAACCCGGCGCTCGGCCGGCAGGCCTGGTCGGCCTGCGCACTGTGTGCGCTGCCACCGCGCTGCCGGTCGTGGGGATCGGCGGGATCAACGCAGGCAACGCTGCCAGGGTCCTGGCGGCGGGTGCCTGCGGCATCGCGGTTGTCTCGGCGGTGGGCGCGGCACCTGACATGGTGGCTGCCACCAGGGCGCTGGCAGCCGTGCTCAAGCGGTCCGGCGCCATGGCACCTGGCGCCGCTGAGGATGCGAGATGAACAGCGCAGGGTCGCGGCAGAACCTGCGCAGCGAGGAGGCGGGAATGACTGAGCAGCGCACCGGCAAGATCACGGCGGAAATCTTCGAGCAGGTCATCCTGCGGCGGCTGGGAGCACGCGATCCCGCCGTGCTGGCCGGGCCGGCCCACGGCGTTGATGCCGGTGTGGTGCGGGTGGCGCCGGACACCGTGATGGCCCTGACCTCGGATCCGGTTTTCATCGTCCCCGCTTATGGGTGGGAGCGGGCGGCATGGTTCGCGGTCCACATCCTGGCCTCCGACGCGGCCACCAGCGGGCTGCCGCCGCGGTGGATGATCGTGGACCTCAACCTCCCGCCGGCCATCACCGGCGAGGAACTGGCAGAGCTGTGGGAGGCATACTCCAGGGCCTGCGAGGATCTGGGGATCGCGGTGGTCGCCGGCCACACCGCCCGTTACGACGGATGCAACTGGCCGATGGTCGGCGGCGCTACCTGCATCGCGATCGGCCCGGAAACCGGCTTCGTCACCCCGGCCATGGCCCGGCCCGGCGACCGCGTGGTGGTAACCAAGGGCGCCGCCATCGAGGCGGCCGCCCTGTTCGCCGCGACCTACCCGGACCGGTTGGCTGCCGCCGTGGGTACCGGGGTCGTCCGGGCGGCGGACGCTCTGTTCGGGCAGATGACGGTAGTGCCGGAATGCCGGGTGGCGGCGCGGTTCGGCCTGCGTGAGGAGGGCGTCACCAGCATGCACGATGCCACCGAAGGCGGGGTGCTCGCCGGCTTGGCCGAGGTGGCGGCAGCCTCGGGAACCGGGCTGCGGATCGACTTGGAAGCCATCCCGGTCCGCCCGGAAGTCCGCGCGGTCTGCCGCCATGTCGGCATCGACCCCTACTCCTCGATCTCGGAGGGGACGCTGATCGCTACAGTCGCCGCAGGCCGCGCAGCGGCCTTCGTTGCGGCCCTGGCGGCAGATGGCATCGAGGCGGCCGTCGTGGGCGAGGTCGTCGAACCCTCCCTGGGCACGGTGCTCATCACGCCGCAAGGCGAGAAGTCGCTCAGGCATCCCGGCGTCGATCCGTTCTGGCCAGCGTTCAGCCGGTGGGCCAAGGAAAATGAAGCACCTCTCAGCCAACGTAGCCACCCAGGCAGCGCCTGATGTTGGCCTGGTATTCGCTCGGGGCCATCGCACCGGCCGCGCGGCCGGTCTTCCCGCGGTTCGCGCCGGCCAGATTACTCACTGGTAACAAGGCTTGCATCGGGTCATCCCGGATCACCTGGGCCACGAAGGCGGCATATACGGATCGATACCACCCGCAGTCGGCGGCGGCATCGGCGGGCCGACGCGGGCCCGCGGCCACCACGGTCGCCCCGATAGCGGCCAGGCCGGCCGGGTCGATGCCGATCCCCGGGAACTGCGAGTTGGCCGCGTTCAGCCGCTAGGTGCCCATCAGTACCCGGTCGCTGCCAGTCCGCGTCCCTGCTGGCTGCGTCTGTCCGGAAGAACATGCTGTCGGCCGCTGCGGCGCTACGTGGTTTGCATCGGTGTGAGAGCCGCGCTGCCGCCGCAGCTCGTAGTACCGGGAGCTTGGCGCGTGCCGTTAAATGATGAATATCCGACCGGCAGGTAAGGCACGGAGGACGCCGATCCGCGGAGAGGAAGGCCGCCGAGATCACCGGGCAGATCAAGGGCATCGGCTCCGAGAGGACCGGCGAAGGCGTGAGCGAGCCCGCAAAGGCAGACACAGACACCGCCCGCGAGGTCGAGCCGGCCGGTCATTTCCGCATCTACCTGGGCGCGGCCCCGGGCGTCGGCAAGACCTACGCCATGCTCTCCGAGGGCCAGCGCCGGCAGAGGCGGGGCGCCGACGTCGTCGCCGGATTCGTCGAGTGCTACGGGCGGCCACTCACCGAGGACCTGCTCAACGGCTTCGAGATCATCCCCCGCAAGGCAGTCGACTACCGGGGAACCCGCCTGGAAGAGATGGACCTGGACGCAGTGCTGCGAAGACGGCCCGAGGTCGCACTAGTCGACGAGCTGGCCCACACGAACGTGCCGGGATCCGGCCGGCACGGGAAACGCTGGCAGGATGTCCTGGACATCCTCGGCGCGGGCATCCACGTCATCACCACAGTCAACATCCAGCACCTGGAGAGCGTCGCCGATGAGGTCGAGCAGATGACCGGGACACCGGTGCATGAACGGGTACCGGACTGGGTGGTGCGCAAGGCCAACCAGATCGAACTGATCGACTCCTCACCGGAGCAGTTGCGCCGCCGGATGCTCCACGGCAACATCTACCCGGAGGACAGGGTCCCCCAGGCCCTCGCCCACTTCTTCCGCACCGACAACCTGATCGCCTTGCGGGAGCTGGCGCTGCGGTTCGTAGCCGACGAGTCAGATGAAGAGCTCCTCAGGCACCTCCGGCGGCATCAGCCTCAGGTCCTGTGGGAGACAACCGAGCGCATCATGGTGGCCGTCACCACGGCGCCAGATACCGACGCGCTGCTGCGCCGCGCAGCGCGCATCGCATTCAGGTACAGGGCGGAACTCGAGGTAGTCCACGTCATCGTCGACGACACCGGCCTGTCCGGGGATCGCCGGTCGGTCGAGGGGCTGCGAGAACTGGCGGCCGATCTCGGCGCCCGCTGGCACGAGATACAAGATGGCGATCCCGCCCGGGCCATCGTCGGCTTCGCGCAGCAGCATGAGATCACTCAGATCGTTATCGGCTCCATCCATCGCAGCTGGTGGCACATCGCCGTCGGTGGGCCGATCGTACGGCGGGTTATCGAGGAGGCGGGTGCGTCCGGCATCGACGTCCTCGTCATTGGCCGCCGCGAGCGGCCTCCCACGGAGGCCCTCGAGCCGAGTGCCGCCAAGGAGTAGTTCCAGCAGAACTGCGCTGCTTTACGGGCAGCTAATCGCCGTGTCCCTGGAAACGACTGCGGTATCCGCGGCCCGGAACCTGGCGGATGTTACCGACCGGACGGCGGCTCACGCGCTCGCCCAGCTCGAAGACCCGATCGAGTGTGAGTATCGGGCGCTCAGGAGCCTGTCCGTCCCCCGCTCCCGGATGCCGCGCCGGACGCCGTGGTCAAGCGCGAGATGGCGGCGACGATCGGCCAGATCACCAGCGAGCTGCAAGAAGCGTTCAAAGGCTGACAGGCCGCGCATCCAGACATCCGTCGTGGCACGTCCCCATAGATCGTAGAGTGCTCCACGAGCCGCGGCTTCCTGGGCCTGTGGGCCCGGGAGCACGGCGACGGCGAGGGGCCAAGTACTGGATGCAGGTCTGCTCCGAGATCAAGAACCGCGGCTCCCGGGACGTCCTTGACAGACCCGTGTTCTCCGTTGCTATAGGTGATCGGGGGCGCCGCATCGAATATCAGCGCATCCTGGTAAACGTCAGGTGCGCCCGCTAGCAGGCGTTAGCAGGCAAGAAGGTGTAGTCGATGCAACAGGAAGAACCTGGCCCGCAGCTGCCCCCGGCGTTCTCGGCGGCAACCGGCTGGCAGGCGATGGTGTTCGTGGGAGTGGTGACGGTGATCTTGGGGCTGATCGTCGCCTTGCACCCGAGCGGGTCGCTGAATGTCATCGCGGTGCTGCTCGGCGTGCTGCTGGTCGTCTCGGGGATCTTCGACCTGGTCCGGGTGTTCGACAGGAGCGAGCCGCACCGGGTGTGGCTGGGCATCGCCGGGCTCCTGCTGGTCGTGATCGGGGTGGTGCTGATCCGGCACCTGAACCTGACCGTGGCGCTGGTCGGCCTGGTGATTGGGATCACCTGGATCGTGCAGGGCCTGGCTGGGCTGGTGACCGGGTTTTCCGGCGGGACGGGGGAGCGGCGCGGCTGGTGGATTTTCTTCGGGCTCATCAGCTTGATCGCCGGGATCGTGGTTGTCGCGGTGCCCACCACCTCGGTGACGGTGCTGGCGGTGCTGGTCGGCATCTGGTTCATCGTCACGGGCCTGATGCAGATCATCGGCGGGTTCATGCAACGGCACGCGACCAGCAAGTCCCTGGCCAGCCATGGCCAGCCCGCCTCGAACCTGTGAGACAGCCGCACCGCTATCACCAGGCCCAGAGCGGGCGAACGGCACACCCGGCGAGGCGGTCCGCAGCCCGGCCTATCGCGACGCTAAAGCGCGCACGGCTGGCGACCGCGGCTGAGCTGATGGGCCCAAGCGCGGAGGCGCTGCGCCTGGCCGACGATCTAACCCGCTAGCACTGCGATCTGACCATGGTGCTCGTGTCGAACAACCCGTACTCGCTTGACCGGCCGCTTGCCAAGGAACCCCTCCGGTGCCAAGGAACCCCTCCGGCGCTCGACGGCGGCTAGGCCGCCTTCTGCTGCCGCGGCATTGTCAGCTCTTGAGCGCTTCCTGCAGCTCGCTGGTGATTTCGTCGGTCGTAGCCTCCACGGTGCGCTTGACGACCTTGGCGGCCTTGGTAAGCGCCTGGTCGAGTGCTTTTTCGATGGTCGGCTCGCCGACCGCGATGAGCCCCGCCTGGGCAGCGGTGAGCTGCTCAGCCGCCTCGTGCAGCTCCTTGCGCGGCAGGGTCCCGCCTCCGAACCACTCCGGGATGACACGGATGTGCGGGCGGTCCATCCGCTTGACCACGTGGGGCTTGCCGTTCTCCTTATCGATCACGGCCGCGTCGTACTGGCCGATCATCTCGTCCTTGTGCAGCTGCTCGATGACGTCCAGGTCCGCCAGCGCGGCTTCGGCACTCTCGTACGCTGCGGCGTAGAC